>JBLHNV010000029.1:0-14301 GCA_047623125.1 Janthinobacterium sp.
TGCAGCTTCTGTCAGGTGAGGCAGGAACCGGTCGTCAGTCAAGCGTCTGTGACGTACGGCGTGAAGCGGAAACAGTCGTCAGTCAAGCATCTGTGACGTGCCACTGGAACCACGTGCAAATTGTGTCATGCAAAACTAGAACCAGTCGTGCCAGACCGGCGTCACGTTCGACGGCAACGGCGGCAATAGCGCAAAATCGGCGCGCGCCTCGCCCGGCGCATGAAAATCGCTGCCGCGCGACGCCAGAAAACCATAGCTATTGGCCAGGCCAGCATATTGCTGGTATTGGTCGGGCGCATGGCTGCCGGTGACGACTTCGATCGCGCGCCCCCCGAGTTGCTTGAATTCGTCGAACAGTGCGCCCTGCGCCATGGCGCTGAAGGGGTAGCGGCCCGGATGCGCAATCACGGCGATGCCGCCGGCACCGATGATCCAGCCCATCGCATCGCTTAACGTGGCCCAGCGATGTTCAACATAGCCGGGTTTGCCCGGACTTAAATATTTGCGAAACACGTCAGGCAAATTGGCGCACTTGCCGCAATCAACGATGTAGCGCGCAAAATGGGTGCGCGACAACAGATCCGGATTGCTGACAAACTTCAAAGCGCCTTCATAGGCATCGGGGATGCCCACTTGCGCCAGCTGCATCGCCATCGCGCGGCCGCGCGCATCGCGCCCCGAACGGGCGCTCGCCAGGCCAGCTTGCAGCGCGGCATCGGTTTCGTCGATCTGCAAGCCGACGATATGGACGGTTTCGCCGCCCCACGTGACCGACACTTCGACGCCGGCGACAAACTGCATGCCCAGCTCAGCGGCGGCGGCGCGCGCCAGAGCGACGCCCTTGACTTCATCGTGATCGGTCAGCGCCCAGACATCGACGCCAGCGCGGCGCGCACAGGCAGCCACTGCAGCGGGCGCCAGCGTGCCGTCCGAAATCGTCGAGTGACAATGCAGGTCTACATTTAACATACTGAAAATCGCCTCATATCCAACGGTAAGTACTGATTGTACGCTCCCGGCGGGCATTCATTGCCCAGGCGGCACAACGTCTGGCGCAACATCATGCAACACCTTGCTGCGTCAACCGTCCACGCTAGCGCATGCTGCCTTGCGACAAGAATTGTTCCACCATCTGCGCCAGTGCCTCCGGCTGATCGTGATGCAGCATATGGCCGGCATCGGCCATCATCTTGCTGCTGACATCATCCAGGCAAGCAAGGCGGCGGTCGACTTCCAGTCGCGCCTCAGGTTTCGGCCCCATCCATAACCACATGTTGGTATCGTCCGCCTCGACCCATAATACGGACGCCGTGATCGCGCGCCAGCACGCCTCGACTTCTTTCACGTGATACAAGAGCGGGGTCGGATTTTTGTGCGCCGGATCGCCCAGGATTTCCCACTGCCCCTGCGCATTTTGTTCGGCCCAGTGCAGCGACAGGAACGCGGCGCGCGCATCAGAGAGGCGCGGATTGGTTTTTTGCAAGCGCTCGGCCACCGCCGGCAAGCTCGGATAACTGCGCAGCACGGCCGGTTCACGCAGTGCGTCCAGCCATTTGGCAAACTGACCCGGGGCTTGCTGCGGCTGCGTCTCGCGCAAACCAAAGCCTTCCAGATTGATCAGCCGCGCCACCCGCGCCGGCCGCACGCCTGCATACAGACTGGCCACATTGCCGCCCATGCTGTGTCCGAGCAGATTGACTGCTTCGCCCGGTGAGTAATGCTGCAAGATCGCATCGAGATCGGCCACATAGTCGGGGAACCAGTACGTGTCGGCGTGCGTGCGCTCGCTCAGGCCGAAACCGCGCCAGTCCGGCGCGATCACGTGCCAGTCGCCCGCAAGGCAATCGACAACGAACTGGAACGAAGCCGATACATCCATCCAGCCATGCACCATGAACAACTGCGGGGCACCGACCCGACCCCAATGACGGGCATGGATGCGCAAACCGCGCACGGTGATGAATTCTGAGCGAGAAGGGGTCATTTTTTATTACCTTGAAAGTAGCGCCGGCAACCCGGCGATGGCACACCCATAAAATAAAAGTACGTTCGTTCTTTAATTATACGTTACAGGGTCCGCTGCCGGAGCAGCCCCATTGTGTGTCCCGGCCCCGGCAACAGCGTAAAATAGCGCCATTCCAACGCATGACGACCGGACTTCTTATGACCATTTATCAACTCGGTGCCGACGCGCCCGATATCGATGCATCCGCTTATATCGCCGAGAGCGCCAACCTGATCGGCAAGGTGACCATCGAGGCCAACGCCTCGGTATGGTTTGGCGTGACGATACGCGGCGACAACGAGCGCATCACGATCGGCGAAAACAGCAATGTGCAGGAATCGACCGTACTGCATACCGACATGGGTCATCCGATGAACGTAGGCAAAAACGTGACGATAGGCCACCAGGCGATGCTGCATGGCTGCAGCATCGGCGATGGCGCGCTGATCGGCATCCAGGCCGTCATATTGAACGGCGCCAGCATAGGCGCCGGTTGCCTCGTCGGCGCCGGTGCACTGGTCACCGAAGGCAAGCAATTCCCGGACAACATGCTGATTATCGGCTCGCCCGCAAAAGCGGTGCGCGCACTGACCGAGCAGGAAATGGCGCACCTTCAAGGCATTGCAGCGAGCTATGCGCAGCGCGGCCAACTGTTCAAGACACAATTGAAAAAAATCGGATAAGCAATGACAACACCCCAGGACAGTTTGCAAAAATTTATTTTCGACAATGCGGCATTGCGCGGCGAGATCATCGACATCTCAAGCACTTGGCGCGCAGTGCTGGCGCGCCATACTTATCCGGAGCCGGTGCAAGCGGTGCTAGGCCAAATGGTCGCGGCGGCAGCCTTGTTGTCAGCCAACCTGAAATTCAATGGCGCGATCGTCATGCAAATCCATGGCGACGGCCCGGTGCGCCTGCTGGTCGTCGAATGCGATTCCGACTTGCGGCTGCGCGCCACGGCGAAGCTGGCGCCGGACGCGGACATCGCCGACGATGCGACGCTGACGACGCTGCTCAATGCGCACGGCAAAGGCCGCTTCGTCATCACGCTCGACCCGCTGGAAAAGATGCCGGGGCAGCAACCGTACCAGGGCATCGTTCCGCTCGACGGCGACGATGTGGCGACCGTGATCGAAAATTACATGCTGCGCTCCGAACAGCTCGACACCAAACTTTGGCTGGCCGCTAATGACAGCACCGCGCGCGGCATGCTGCTGCAAAAGCTGCCACAGCATGGCGGCAAGGCCGATACCGCGCCGCTGTCCGAAGACGAAGCGCAGGAAACCTGGAACCGGGCCGTGATGCTGGCCTCGACGCTGAAGCAGCAAGAGTTGCTGGACACCGATAGCGTCACGCTGCTGCAGCGATTGTTTTGGGAAGAAACGATCCGCGTTTTCGAACCCAGACATCCCGAATTTCACTGCAGCTGCACGCGCGAAAAAGTGGGTAACATGCTCAAGATGCTGGGCCAGACCGAAATCGACGACGCGCTGGCCGAACTCGGCCAGGTTGGTGTCAATTGCGATTTCTGCGGCCAGCACTACAATTTCGACAAAGTCGATTGCGCGCAATTATTTGCCAGCGATGCGCCGGCCGAAGTACTGATCCCGGTCGGTGGGATCAAACATTGAATGGCCCGCCGGCGCTTGATGGTGCCGGCGAACCGCCCAGAGATATTCACCGGGCACATTCCTGACATTGGAAATTGAAATTTGGCTTATGGCGCTAATCGTCCTATGATGCAGTGCAGCACCCGCACATCACAGGAGTTCATCATGTCATCCATCACATCCGATTTTCCCAACGCCGCCCCGGCCCGCGCCTACGCCAGCAATGTCAGCGTCACTGCCCGCGCCTTTCTCGCTGCGCTGTTCGCCGTCAAGCCGCGCGCTTCGGTAAAAACGGCGTCAGAGCGCCCCGTTTCGGATCGTACCCGGATCAAGAATCTGATGAAGTTGCACAAGATGGCGAATCAATATGATGCAACGATGCCAGGCATGGCGTCCGAGTTGCGTTACCTGGCATCGCGCGGATAGACAACAGCCGGCATCAACAGCCGGCATTGGTGGCACGTCAGCAAGGTCGCCGTCCGTGCAGACAGGTTCTGCCGTCAGGGAGACGGCTGCGGTGGCGCGACCGGCTTGGCGATGACGCGTTCGAAGCCAGGCGCAACCTTGCCCTTGGCGACGATCTGCACGAATATTTCATTTTTCTTGAGCATGCCCAGTTCAAAACGGGCACGTTCCTCGACTGCGCCAGTGCCATTTTCAAGGTCCAGCACTTCGGATTCGAGCTTCGCGTTGCGCGCCTTCAGCTCGGCATTCTTGCCATGCGCGAGCGCAACCTGAGCTTCCATGTCGGCCACGCGCAACCATCCGCCCTTGCCTAGCCAGAGCGGCATTTGTATCAGCAACAGCAAGGTTGCCAGGGCGAGCGTGATCAGACGCATGGAAGTAGGGGTAGGCAAAGAAGAACAGGCCGGAAAGATTCCGACCCGATAGGTTACATCAAACGGATTACTTCAGATTATAAAATGCATCGCGCCCCGGATAGCTGGCGATATCACCCAGATCTTCTTCGATGCGCAACAACTGATTGTACTTCGCCATCCGGTCCGAACGCGACATTGAACCCGTCTTGATTTGCAGCGTGTTCATGCCGACTGCGATATCGGCGATCGTCGAATCTTCGGTTTCGCCGGAACGGTGCGAAATAACGGCCGTGTAACCGGCGCGCTTGGCCATTTCGATCGCGGCAAAAGTTTCGGTCAGCGTGCCGATCTGGTTGATCTTGATCAGGATCGAGTTCGCGATGCCCTTCTGTATGCCTTCCTTCAGGATCTTGGTATTGGTCACATACAGGTCGTCACCGACCAGTTGCACCTTCTTGCCCAGCGCCTTGGTCAGCGTGGCCCAACCATCCCAATCGTTTTCCGCCATCGCATCTTCGATCGAAATGATCGGATACTTGTCGCACCAGGTTTCCAGCAAGTTGGTGAATTCTTCGGCTGACAGGCTCAAGCCTTCGCCAGCGAGGACGTACTTGCCATCCTTGTAGAACTCGCTGGCGGCGCAATCGAGGCCGAGCGCGATTTGCGTGCCTGGCTCATAGCCGGCGTCTTCGATCGCCTGAATGATCAGTTTGATCGCTTCTTCGTGGCTCGCTACCGATGGTGCAAAACCACCTTCGTCGCCGACCGCCGTCGTCAATCCTTTTTTCTGCAGGATCTTTTTCAGCGTGTGGAATACTTCGGCGCCGTAGCGCACTGCTTCCTTGAAGCTTGGAGCGCCGATCGGGATGATCATGAATTCCTGGATGTCCAGGTTGTTGTCGGCATGTGCGCCACCGTTGATGACGTTCATCATCGGCACCGGCATTTGCATCGCGCCCGAGCCGCCGAAATAACGGTACAAAGGCAAACCGGCCTCTTCAGCTGCTGCCTTTGCAACCGCCATCGACACCGCCAGCATCGCGTTCGCGCCCAGACGGCCCTTGTTTTCGGTACCATCAAGGTCGATCAGCGTGCGATCCAGAAATGCTTGCTCGTTCGCGTCCAGTCCCATGATCGCTTCGGAAATCTCGGTATTGATGTTTTCGCAAGCTTGCAACACACCCTTGCCAAAATAACGCTTCAGGTCGCCGTCGCGCAATTCGATCGCTTCGCGCGAACCGGTCGATGCGCCCGATGGTACCGATGCGCGGCCCATCACGCCGGACTCCAGCAAGACGTCGCATTCGACGGTCGGATTGCCGCGCGAATCTATGATTTCACGACCAATAATGTCAACGATAGCACTCATGTCATTCTCCAAAGTTATGCGAAAGGGGTCCGCGCCTTGCGTTCTGATGCGCAGTGCGTCAGCAGATTGTCAGCGGGGATTGCCGCCGGCAAGCCGGCGACAAGGATCAGAATAAGAATTCAACGATCAAGGTTGAACGATCAAAACGTCAGACGAAGGACGTTTCCATGAAGCCGGCCTTCTTGGTGATCCGGTCCAGGTCGATCAGCGTCGACAGCAATTCTTTCATGCGCGCCAGAGGCACCGCGTTAGGGCCATCGGACAGCGCCGTGGCCGGATTCGGGTGGGTTTCCATGAACACGCCGGCAACGCCGACGGCGATCGCCGCGCGCGCCAGTACCGGCACGAATTCGCGCTGGCCGCCGGACGACGTGCCCTGCCCGCCTGGCAATTGCACCGAGTGGGTCGCATCGAACACGATAGGACAAGCGCTCTCACGCATGATCGCCAGAGCGCGCATGTCCGACACCAGATTGTTGTAGCCGAACGAAACACCGCGCTCGCACGCCATGAAACTATCCTCAGGCAAGCCCTTGGCTGCAGCTGCCACACGCGCCTTGTCGATAACATTCTTCATGTCATGCGGCGCCAGGAACTGCCCCTTCTTGATGTTGACCGGCTTGCCCGATTGCGCGCAAGCGGTGATGAAGTCAGTCTGACGGCACAGAAAAGCCGGCGTTTGCAGCACATCGACGACCGCAGCGACCGCCGCAATTTCTTCGATATTATGGATGTCGGTCAACACCGGCACGCCGATTTCACGTCGTACGTCGGCCAGAATTTCCAGGCCTTTGTCCATGCCGAGGCCACGAAACGACGTACCCGAAGAGCGGTTGGCCTTGTCGAACGACGACTTGTAAATGAAAGGAATACCAAGCGCCGCCGTCATTTCCTTCAGCGCGCCGGCGGTGTCGAACGCCATCTGGCGCGATTCGATCACGCAGGTGCCGGCGATCAGAAAAAATGGGTGCTCTAAACCGACGTCGAAGTCACATAATTTCATGCTGAATCTCCCAAGGTGATGGTGACGCCGGCGGCATGCTTGCTTGCAGCGTGCGCCAGCGTAGCCTTGATGAACGACGTAAACAGCGGATGGCCGGTGCGCGGCGTCGACTTGAATTCAGGATGGTATTGCACGCCCATGTACCATGGGTGCGCGTGCTCGCCGGTGCGCGGCAATTCCATGATTTCGCACAAGTCTTCGGACGGCGTGCGGGCCGACACGACGAGGCCGGCCGCTTCGACGCGGGCCAGATAGTGATTGTTCGCTTCGTAACGGTGGCGGTGACGCTCGGTCACGACGCTGCCGTAGATGTCAAAAGCGAGCGTGCCCGGGTTGACTTCGCACGTTTGCGCACCCAGGCGCATCGTGCCACCCAGATCCGAATTCTCATCGCGCAATTCAACCTTGCCATCGTGGTTTTGCCATTCGTTGATCAAGGCGACGACCGGTTGGTCGGTCTCGACATCGAATTCGGTCGAATTGGCGCGTGTCAAACCGGCCATGTTGCGTGCATATTCGATCAGCGCAACCTGCATGCCGAGGCAAATGCCGAGGTAAGGAATCTTGTTTTCGCGCGCGAAACGGGCCGCCGCGATCTTGCCTTCGACACCACGCTTGCCGAAGCCGCCCGGCACCAGGATTGCATCGTATTTGGCCAGGCCGGCGCAACCGGCGATTTCGATTTCTTCCGAATCGAGGTATTCGATGTTGACCCGGCTTTCGGTGTGGATGCCGGCATGGCGCAGCGCTTCCGTCAGCGACTTGTAGGATTCGGTCAATTCGACATACTTGCCGACCATGCCGATCGTCACTTCCGCTTTCGGATGCTCGAGCGCATAGATCAACTTGCTCCACATCGACAGGTCGGCCGGCGCCGGATCGAGTCCCAGCGCTTCGCAAATGATGGCATCAAGACCTTGATCGTGCAGCATTTGCGGCACTTTATAGATCGTATCGGCATCCCAGACCGAGATCACCGCCTGCTCTTCGACGTTCGAGAACAGCGAAATCTTGGCCCGCTCGTCGTCCGGAATCGGACGGTCGGCGCGGCACAGCAGCGCGTTCGGCGAAATACCGATCTCGCGCAGCTTTTGCACGCTGTGCTGGGTCGGCTTGGTCTTCAATTCGCCAGCCGAAACCAGATAAGGCACCAGTGTCAAATGAACGAAGGCCGACGACTTGCGCCCTGCGCGCAAGCTCAACTGACGTGCAGCTTCCAGAAATGGCAGCGATTCGATGTCGCCGACAGTGCCGCCGATTTCAACCAGCGCGACGTCAAAACCTTCGGCGCCGCGATAGATGCAATCCTGGATTTCATTGGTAATGTGCGGAATCACTTGCACCGTCTTGCCCAGGTACTCACCACGGCGCTCCTTGCGGATTACCGATTCGTAGATCTGGCCGGTCGTGAAGTTGTTGATCTTCTTCATCCGGGTCGAGATAAAGCGCTCGTAGTGGCCGAGGTCGAGGTCGGTTTCGGCCCCGTCATCGGTGACGAATACTTCACCATGCTGCATCGGGCTCATCGTGCCCGGATCGACGTTGATGTAAGGATCCAGCTTGAGCATGGTGACTTTGAGGCCACGCGATTCGAGGATTGCGGCGAGGGAGGCAGCGGCGATTCCCTTACCCAGGGAAGACACGACGCCACCAGTGACGAAAACAAATTTGGTCATTGCATATAGTGCCGAACGGCACGTGCGGGAAATTGAAATTATATACTAAACACTGGCCAAACATGCTCTAACCGAGCGCAACTCACCCCGATCAGGCCAAATGGTGGCGCAATCGAATGTTTTTCCTACAGAAAAGTTGGCCGCGGCGGAACCGACGCCGCCTCTGGCGCGCCAGGTCTGATCAAGCCAATGCGGTTGCATATTGCAACACATCAATTTCACGTGTCAGATTGTCAATAGCCTTGTCATTGTATTGATCGGCAAAATAAGGGTCGCCGAACATGGCGCCGCACTGCGCCTGGTCGCGCAACTGGCGCAGCGCCTGCTGCCGCTGCGGCCAGAACAGCAGGTCCGGCACATGCTCATATTCGGCCCGGATCGCCCGCGTATACGTCAGGTAGACTTCATCATCCTGGCCCAGGATGGCCAAATCGACGCTTTGCATCACGCGTGACAACGGGTGATCGATGACGTCGTACTGCAGATGATCGGTGGCCCGGATCAGATCGGCGACTTCGCCTTGCACATCCGGGTCGAGCGCGCTGCCCAGCCACAGTTGCGCGCTGGCTTCTTCATTCGATAACGTGGCATTGTCGCGCTCGTACAACGCATCGTGAAACCAGAACGCTTTTTTCAGTATATCCATGTCTCGTTTGGAGGCCCCCGTGTTGGCCGCCCACACGCGAATTTCGGACAAGCCATGCACCAGATGATCGAGATTGTGATAATGGCGATCCGGTCCGCCGTAAGCGCCCGCCCCGGTCAGGTGCGAGAACCAGTGATCGGCATTGGCGCTGTAGGCCGCACTGGCGCCCGAATAAAGCCACAACGCTTCCCACTCGCGCCGCAACCAGCTCAATATCCACGCATGGTAAGCCGGGCCGGGCACGAATTTCTTCATCGTCCAGTTCCAGCCGACCGGCCCTTCGAGCGCCTTGACGAAGCTGGAACTGACCGAACCGAGATCGCGCGGCGGCATCACAAAGATGGTCTTGGCGCCTTGCAGCACGTCAACATTGGTTTGCTGAATCAGGTTTTCATAGTCGAAATCGGCGGTGGTGCGGATGCCGCGGATCAGGTAATCGGTGCCGTGTTTCTTCGCCGCGCGCGCCGTGTAATCGCCTTTCACGATGATCACCTCGACATTATTCCAGCCGCGTTCGCGCGCGCTCTCCTCGATGATTTCCTTGCGCGCCTCGGCCGAGAACTGCGGCTGTTTGACCGGGTTTTGCGACAGAAAGACCAGCACCTCGTCGGCCATCGAACGCGCTTCGCCGATGACCCACATGTGCCCATTCGTGATCGGGTCCAGCGTCCCTGAAAATCCAATTCTCTTCATTTACAGCTCCGGCAATCGTTCATGCACAAGAAGATATAGCGCGCGCCAGTGCGCGTCAATGGATAGACAATTTTATTCATTATCAAGCTGATGCCTGAGCGGGCACGATCCACCCCCAGTTGGCGCAAGTTCAGTTCAAGCTTGGTCGACAATCGCGGAAAAAAACGCGCCGTCCCCGCATCATGCGCGGGCGATGGCGGTGGTAGTGGTGGGAGCGGTGACAGCGGGAAAGTCCAGCCGCAAGCACAAACCGCCCAGGCGCTGCGATTGATCCAGCGACAGCGTCGCGCCGTGGCGCTGCGCGATCGACTTGACGATGGCCAGCCCCAGGCCGCTACCGGCCGCTGCACTGCCGGGCACCCGATAGAAGCGATTGAAAACACGCTCGCGTTCAGGCGCCGGGATGCCCGGACCGCTGTCTTCGACCGACAACGTCACGCCCGCCCGGGTGACGCGCAACTCGAGATCGACGGTGCCCTCTTCCGGCGTGTACTTGATCGCATTATCCAACAGGTTGCGCAGCAAAATGATCAGCGCGTCAGTTTGCCCCATGACTTGTGCCGGGTCCAGATGATGCAAGCCAAGGTCGATGCGGCGTGCGCCAGCTGCCCCAGCCATGTCGCCCAGTGCGCGCTTGGCCAATTCACCCAGATCGACCGCCCCGAAAGCACTGCCGGCAGTTGCACTCGCTTCCTGGCGCGCCAGCACCATCAATTGCGCCACCAGTCGCGTCGCGCGTTCGACGCCGGCGCCCAGACGCGCAATCGCCAGCGCGCGCGTGTCCTCGCCATCAGCACGCTCCAGGCTGAGCACCTGCAGCTTGAGCGCTGCCAGCGGCGTGCGCAACTCGTGCGCGGCATCGGCGACAAAGTTCTGCTGCGCCTCGAACGCGGTCTTCACGCGGTCCAGCAACAGATTCAATTCATGCACCAGCGGGCGCACTTCGTCCGGCAAGCCCGCTTCGGAAACGCTGGACAAGTCATCGGCCTGGCGCGCCGCCACTTGCCGGCGCACCCGCGCCACCGGCCTCAGCGAGGCGCTCACGACCCACCAGACGACCAGCATCAAAATCGGTGCCATGATGCCGATCGGCGCCGCCGTGCGCAGCGCCAGATTGCCCGCCATGCGCTGGCGCACCGCCATGTCTTGCGCGATCTGCACCGTTTGCGTACTCGTTTGCACCGAGAAAATCCGGTAAGTGGTGTTGTTCGCCTTGACGTTCGAAAATCCCAGCACGGCGCGCTGGGGCAGCGCAGCGCCCGACAGCGAGCGAAAGATCTGGATGCCGTCGCGGGTCCACACTTGCACCACCAGCTCATTGTTTTCCGGGTCGTCGGCCGGCCCGCGCAAGTCAAGGTTCGACAATGGCGCGCCAGAACGCAGCGACAAAGCCATTTGCTGCATGTGATAGTCGAAGATCTGGTCGGCATCGTAGCGCGCGCTGCGATAAGCGATCCAGGCCTGCGCCAGCGCCGTCAGTATGATGGCGGCCAGCAAAAACCATAACAATCGCCCGCGCAGCGAATGCGTCATCTTCATGTCCTGGGTACCATATAGCCGAGGCCGCGCACGTTCTGGATCAGTTCGCTGCCCAATTTCTTGCGCAAGCCATGAATATAGACTTCGACCGCATTACTGTTGACTTCATCCTTCCAGCTATACAGTTTTTCTTCCAACTGGACGCGCGACAGCACGATGCCGGGGCGCGCGATTAGCGCTTCCAGCACCGCCCATTCGCGTGCCGACAAATTAACCGACTGGCCATCGACTTGCACCGCGCGCATCAACGGATTGATGCTCACGCCCTGATGCTCGAACACCGGTTCGCTGCGCCCGGAAGCGCGCCGCAACAACGCGCGTATGCGCGCCAGCAATTCATCGAGATCGTAGGGTTTCAGCACATAGTCGTCGGCGCCGGCATCCAGGCCGGCAATGCGCTCTTCGACCGCGTCACGCGCGGTAGCGACCAGCACCGGCGTGTGCTCCTTGCGCAAGCGCATCGCACGCAGCACTTCCAGGCCATCCTTGCGCGGCAAGCCCAGGTCGAGCAAGATCAGATCATAATTTTGCGTTTGCAGCGCCGTGTCGGCCATGTCGCCATCCTTTACCCAGTCGACCGCGTAATGCTCGGCCCTGAGCAGGTCGAGCACCACTTCGCCGATCATCGTATCGTCTTCCACCAGCAAAATTCGCATGTCATTTCCTATTGTTGTGCCAGCCTGAGCGCACCAGAATGAAAATACAGTCATTGCCGCGCAAGGTCAGCAACGCAACCGGCCTGACCCGCGTAAATGCGTCAGTCCAGGCGCACCGGGATGAAGATTCTGTCATTGCCGCGCAAAATAAGCAACGCAACTGACCTGGTCGACGAAGACAACAACGCACGCACCTCAGCCAGGCTGGCTACGCGCTTGCCGTTGATCGACAATAGCACGTCGCCCTGCTGCACTCCGGCATAGGCGGCAGCGCCACCGGCCTCTAAAACCAGCAAGCCTGAGCGCAAGCCCGATGCGCTCTGCTCGGGTGGCTGCAATGGACGCAGCGCCAGACCGAGCTTGAGCTTGCCGGCCGGGGCGGCGGCCCGGTCGTTGTCTTGCCCCGGATCGGCCGCATTGCCCAGCGTCGCTTCCAGTGCGATTACTTTACCGTCGCGCCACAGCTCCAGCGCGACCTTGTCGCCCGGCGCGGCAGCACCCACCTGGGCCGGCAAATCGCTGGAGCCGACGATATTCTTGCCATTCATCTTGCGCACCACGTCACCGGCCTTCAAGCCTGCCTTGTCGGCCGGACTGCCCGGCTCGACATTGGCCACCAGAGCGCCTTCGGGCGATGCCAATTTGAACGAGTCGGCAAAGGCCTGGTTGACTTCCTGCACCATCACACCCAGCTTGGCATGCTCGACCTTGCCGGTGGCGACGATCTGGCGCCGCACATTATTGGCAACGTTGATCGGAATCGCAAACGACAAACCCTGGTAGCCGCCGGTCTGGCTGAAGATTTGCGAATTGACGCCCACTACCTCGCCGCGCGCATTGAACAAAGGACCACCCGAGTTACCGGGATTGATCGCGACGTCGGTCTGGATGAACGGCACATTGCTATCGTCGGGCAACGAACGGCCCTTGGCGCTGACTACGCCTGCGGTCACCGTGCTATCGAAACCGTACGGCGAACCGATCGCCAGCACCCATTCGCCGACCCGCAGATCATTGGTCGGCGCCAGCGTCACCACCGGCAAGTTGCGCGCATCGATCTTCAGGATCGCGATGTCGGTCTTGGGGTCAGAGCCTAATACCTTGGCACGAAATTCGCGCCGGTCGGTCAGCTTGACAGTGACTTCGCTGGCGCCGCGCACGACATGGGAATTGGTCATGATAACGCCGTCGGCAGCCACGATGAAGCCCGAGCCATGGCCGCGCACCGGGGTTTCGCGGGCACTGGAACGAGGTGCTTGAAAGCGGCGGAAAAACTCGAACAACGGGTCATCCTCGCCGGGCACCTGGTAATCCACTCTGGTACTGCCGGTGACGCTGATATTGACCACGGCCGGACCATTACGCGCCGCGATATCGCTGAAGTCGGGCGGTGCGATGCCGGGCTTGGCAAGGATGGGGGCGGCTGCCTGCGCCGGCGCTCCGGCATAAGCCCGAACGCCATCATGGGCATGTTCGTGCAGCAGCGCGTAAGTCGCCGCAGCGCCCAGCACGCCGGCAGCGATCAGAGCAATTGCACCCCGCTTCAACGTGATCACGCCAGATTTGGTTTGGTGCTGCATACATCCTCCGGATGGAATAAAATTGTGGATGCACACACTATCGCGCAGCAATCTTAGATGCCGCTTAAAATCGGCCTGATAATGCCAATTCACACTATTTATCAAGCCACATGCGTTCTGAACCACCAGATGCGCGCATTGCCCTGCTGCGCGTAACGCTCTGCGGCACCGCGTGAAAAGCGGCCATCAGCGCCGCTGCTGCCTGACAATGGATTTCCCGAAGCATATGCCAGTATAAGAAGTCCATTCCCCATGGCTCAAAATCGCAGCGCACAGCCACAGCACGCCAGCAGGCCAGCATTCCAAGGCGCGCAGGCACGCGCCTGAGCGCGACGATGCGGGTAAAAGTCAGCCGTGCGGCCCAACTTGCCGCACCGGAACTGGCGCCGGCGCCGGTTGCCCTGATCAACCTGAGCGCCTTCTGCTGCGCTGCTCGAATCGCCCCCCTACTGCCGGAAAATGTCTCCCCGTCGGACCTGTCTTGCACATTGACCCAGGCAAGCGGCCATTCTTTGGCAGACATCGACACCGGTGCCACGATTCAACATGCGAATACGGACCAGTCAGACCCGAGTGGCAACGCTGAAACATGCACCGATGGTTTGCCATTCATCGATCTCGATTTGATGCAGTTATTGCTGCGGCAAAACCTGGCCTATGCCGTATTCATCGACGACCGGGCGAGGATCGTGGAAAAGGT
>JBLHNV010000030.1:0-13808 GCA_047623125.1 Janthinobacterium sp.
CTGGCGTGGGTCATCGGCATCGCGTTTGCCGCGCGCATCATCGAAGTCGAGACCAACAACGCACTGTTCGACGTCATTTTACCGGCCCGCACGATCAGCGTGATCGGGTGCCTGACCTGGTTCCTGACCCGCTTCATCAGCAATGTGCAGGTGAGCATCATGGTCCAGCGCCACGCGCAAGGCAAACCGGTCGATGGCACCACGATCGACGCCATCGGCAAACTGCTGCGCATATCGGTGCTGATCACGGCCACGCTGGTGGGTCTGCAAAGCCTGGGCATTTCGATCTCGGGCGTACTGGCCTTCGGCGGCGTCGGCGGCATTGCCGTCGGCTTTGCGGCCAAGGATTTGCTGGCCAACTTCTTCGGTGCGATGATGATTTATCTGGACCGGCCGTTTGTCGTCGGCGAATGGATCGCCTCGCCTGACAAGCAGATCGAGGGCATCGTCGAGGATATCGGCTGGCGCCTGACCCGCATCCGTACGTTCGACAGCCGGCTGCTGTATGTGCCCAATGCCGCTTTCACGCAGATTGCCGTCCAGAATGCGTCGCGCATGACGAACCGCCGCATCTCTGAAAACGTCGGCCTGCGCTATGACGACATCAAACAGGTAGCGGTCATCGTGACCGACATCCGGGCCATGCTGGAAGCGCACCCGGAGATCGACCAGAACCAGATCACGATCGTCAACATGCTGCAGTTTTCAGCGTCGGCGCTCGACATCATGGTCTATACCTTCACCAAGACGACGAAATGGATCAAGTTCCACGAAGTCAAACAGGACGTGATGCTGCAAATCTCCGCCATCATCGCCGCGCATGGTGCGCAAATCGCGTTTCCGACGCAGACGCTGCATATGGCAAGTACCGGCAACCAGGCCGGCAACGTCACAGGCATGGACAGCCCGGTGGCCAAGCCGACTGCCATGGCGCCAGCCTAGTCGCTCAGGAACATTTGCTGCAAGTCGTTCAGGAAACGCTGGCCCAGCGCAGTAGGCTTGATGATCTTGTGATCGCGGTACAGCAAGCCCCGGGCTTCGGCCTGGTCCATGCTTTTTTCGATCGTATTGATGCTCAATCCTGTGCGCTCACCAAACAGGTTGGGCGCCACGCCGCCATTGAGGCGCAGCGCGTTGAGCATGAATTCAAAGCCCATCTCGGTGCGGCCGATCTCGTTTTCCTGCTGCACCGGATTGCCGTTCCTGATCGCCTCCATGTAAGCTTGCGGCTGCTTGTAACGGGCCTGGCGCAGCACGCGGTGCGGGAATGAAATCTTGCTGTGCGCGCCGGCGCCGATGCCGAGATAATCGCCGAAATTCCAGTAATTGAGATTATGGCGCGACTGGTGCCCCGGCTGCGCATAAGCCGACACTTCGTATTGCCCGAATCCGGCGCTGCCGGTACGTTCGACAATCATGTCGGCGATGTCGGCGCTTTCATCGTCGTCTGGCAGCGTCGGCGGATATTTCGCGAACAGCGTGTTCGGTTCCAGCGTCAGGTGATACAAGGACAGGTGCGGCGGCGCGAACGACAGCGCGGTATCGATATCGAGCCTGGCTTCGGCCAGTGTCTGCGACGGCAGCGCATACATCAGGTCGAGGTTGAAATTATCGAAATTGTCTTGGGCGATCTCAACCGCGCGGCGTGCTTCATGGTCGTCGTGGATACGCCCCAGCGCTTGCAAATGGCGGCCATTGAAACTCTGGATGCCAATCGACAGGCGGTTGATGCCGCTGGCCCGGTAAGACTTGAATTTCTCAGCCTCGAAAGTGCCGGGATTGGCTTCCATCGTGATCTCGGCATTGCCATCGAGCGGCAGCAGACTGCGCACATCCGACATCAGCCGATCCAGACCGGCGGCCGACATCAGGCTGGGCGTGCCACCGCCGATGAACACCGTGTAGATCTTGCGGCCCCAGATCAAAGGCAGCGCCAGTTCCAGGTCCACGCGCAGCGCGGCCAGGTATTCCTCTTCGGGAAAACTGGAACGCACCTCATGCGAATTGAAATCGCAATACGGGCATTTCTTGACGCACCATGGAAAGTGGATATACAAAGACAACGGCGGCAACGCAGCCAGATTCAACGGACCCGGCTGCAGATAGTGCAGCGCAGAGTTGGCCGCGGTGGCCGCGGTGGCCGCAGTATCGGCAGCATTGGCGGTCTTGGCCGGGCCGGACTTCGCGCCGACGAGCTTGATCGGAATCATTGCAGCTTGCCCACCAGTTGGCGCAGCGCCTGGCCGCGATGTGACAGCGTATTTTTTTGTTGCGGCGACAATTGCGCCACGCACAACCCCAGTTCAGGCAAATAAAAGTGCGGATCATAGCCGAAGCCGCCATCACCGCGCGCATCAGGCACGATTTCGCCGTACCAGCAGGCGTCCGCGATGACCGGCTGCGGATCATCGGCATGGCGCAGATACACCAGCACGCAATAATAATGCGCCGATTTATCCACGTGCGGCGCCAGCTCTTCGATCAGTTTTGCATTGTTGCGCGCATCCGATTTCGGCGCGCCACTGAACATGCTGGCATAGCGGGCCGAGTGCACGCCCGGCGCACCGTGCAACGCATGAACGCAGACGCCGGAATCGTCGGCCAGCGCCGGCAAGCCGGTCAGGCGCGCCGCGTGGCGCGCCTTGGTCAGCGCGTTTTCGACGAAGGTGGCGTAGGGTTCATCCGCTTCCGGCACGTCGAATTCGCCCTGCGCATGGACATCAAAACCGATCGTCGCCAGCAACTCGTTGAATTCTCTGAGCTTGCCAGCGTTGTTGGAAGCGAGGACCAATTTTTGCGTCATAGGGAATTCGAATCGGGCAAGCCGAGCGCCTCCATGCCCAGTGCATTCTTTTGCAGCTTGATCAGGTCGGCGATGCCGGCCTGAGCCAGGTCGAGCAAACGGTCCATGCCGCGCCGGTCGAACGCGGCACCTTCGGCCGTGCCCTGCACTTCGATGAAGTGTCCGGCATCGGTCATGACGACGTTCATGTCGGTATCACAGCCGGAATCTTCGACGTAATCCAGATCCAGCACCGGCATGCCCTGATAGACGCCGACCGAAATCGCGGCCACGAAGTGTCTCAGCGGAACGGCATTGATCGCGCCGCGCGCCACCAGTTGTGCAAACGCATCGTGTGCAGCGACCATCGCGCCGGTAATCGATGCGGTGCGGGTGCCGCCGTCGGCCTGGATCACGTCGCAATCGAGGTGCAGCGTGCGTTCGCCGAACGCTTGCAAATCGAATGCAGCGCGCAAGGAGCGCCCGATCAGGCGCTGGATTTCCTGGGTCCGGCCAGATTGCTTGCCGCGCGCCGCTTCGCGGTCCATCCGCGTGTGCGTCGAGCGCGGCAGCATGCCGTATTCAGCCGTCAGCCAGCCCTGCCCCTTGCCCTTCAAAAAACCGGGCACCTTGTCTTCGATGCTGGCCGTGCAAATGACCTTGGTGTCGCCGCATTCGATCAGCACCGAACCTTCGGCGTGCTTGGTGTATTGACGGGTGAGGCGAACGGCGCGCAGCGCGTCGACCGCGCGCCCGCTTGGACGGTGTTCAAATGGCATGTTCATTCCTGGTATGTTCGTTGCTATTCCGGTGCAGTTGCGGTGCTGCAGATGACGGTTGCGGTAGTTGCAATCAGGCGGCCATCATAACACCACGCACCGCGCAAGATCGCGCGCGATCACAACGCGATTGAGACGCAAGCGCAGTTGCAGCGCCAGCAGGCTCTGTGGACGCGCCAGCGCATCGAGCCTCAAGCACCAGCGCACCAGATCTGCCAACGGCGCCGAATAGATGCCGGCCACGCCGACCAATGACGCGTCGGTCCGGTCTTCGATGTAGCGTTCGTTGGCCGGTTGCGGCGGCGCGCCGACCATGCAGGCAAACATCGTCGCACCGATGCTGTAGGCATCAGACCATGGCCCCGGGCTGCCGCCATGCAACTCGGGCGCTGCGAACGCGGGCGTGACTGTCGGCATGACTGCGCGCCCGGTCAACTGCACAGCAGCACTCTGGCGCATGCCGCCGATGTCGAGCAAAACCGGTTGTCCGCCTGGGCGCAGCAAAATATTGGCCGGCTTCAAGTCCAGATGCAACAGCTTGTGCGCATGCACGGCGCGCAAACCATTGATGACCTCGATAAAGGTGGACACGATCCATGCCTCGCGCATTTTGGTGCCGTTGGCGCGCCGGCGTGCAATATGTTCTTGCAACGTATGACCGGGTTCGTACGCCATCACCAGATAGGCGCTGTGGTTGGCGCGAAAAAAATCGAGCGCCCGCACCACGTTCGGATGTTTGACCAGCGCCAGTGCGCGCGCCTCGTCGAAAAAACAGCGCAATCCGAGACGAAACAGCGGCGCGTTGGCCGCCGTAATGAGCGGCACCAGAGCGCCGGGCCCGCGCAGCGCCAGTTCGCTGGGCAAATACTCCTTGATCGCGACCGCATTGCCGTCGCCGTCACGGGCCAGGTAGACGATACTGAACCCGCCGCAGGCGATTGTCTTTACAATACAATATCCGGCGACACTGAGCCCATCGGGCAATGGAGCATTCTTTTGCGCGGCCATGGCGTTCCTCACATCGACGATCTCGATTGTGTGGGATTGTGTGGATAAAGCGCTGCCTTGTAAAGACAAACCGGGGGAATACGATTGAGCATCTCAAGCATGACAGGTTACGCAGTAGCTACCAGCGCAAGCGCGGCAGGCACGCTGACGATTGAAATCAAGAGCGTCAATTCGCGCTTTCTGGACCTGCAGTTTCGCATCAACGACGATCTGCGCGCACTCGAACCTGATCTGCGCACGGCACTCATGGCGGCGATCACGCGCGGCAAGGTTGAATTGCGCCTGTCGTTCGGACGCAAGGATGCCAGCGCCGGCCAGCAGGCGCTGAACGGGCCGCTACTGCTGGAACTGGCGCGTCTGCAAACCGAGATCGGCCAGCACTTCCCCTCTGCACAGGCGATGTCGGTATCCGAATTGCTGCGCTGGCCCGGCGTCATCGAAGAAGCGCAAGCGGGTCAGGAATTACTGCAAGCCGATGTCGCGGCCTTGATGGCGCGCGCCATCGCCGCATTCGTCGACAGCCGCCAGCGCGAAGGCGCTGCGTTGGAAGCGATGCTCATCACCCGCATCGATGCGATGGAAGCGATCGTGACCCGCATCACGCCTTTGATTCCGCAAGTGGTGGCACAATTCCAGCAAAAGGCCATCGAGCGGATGCAAGATGCGCTGGGCATGGCATGCCAGGGCAACACGCCGTCGCGCCAGGATGCCAGCGAGCGCATTCGCCAGGAAGTGATTCTGTACGGCATACGGATCGATGTCGCAGAAGAACTCTCGCGCCTGTCAGCGCATCTGAGCGAGACCCGCCACATCCTGAAAAAAGGCGGTCAGGTCGGCAAGCGGCTGGACTTCATGATGCAGGAATTGAACCGCGAAGCGAACACGCTGGGCGCCAAGGCCGCCGCCAAGGAATTGGCTGACGCCTCGATGGAACTGAAATTGCTGATCGAGCAAATCCGCGAACAAGTCCAGAATCTGGAATAACGGCCCAGGCCCGTCCTGGAGCGAAACTGAAGCTGCAAATCGAGCAGATCCGTAAACAGATGCAAAATCTGAAGCAAGAACGGCAATCGTGCGTTAAGGCCGTCCTGCAAACGCCACCACATGGTCGACGTCCAGCGTGATGCCGATATGCTCGCCAAGCGCATGGTTGTGATGACTGGGCACCAGCGACAATACTTGCGCGCCGCTGGCCAGTTTCAACGTATACAAAAAGTGCGCACCACGAAACGCCTTGGCCACCACTTCGGCCTTCTGCATGCTGGCATCGTCATGCACGATGTCATCGGGCCGCATCAATACCTGCACGTCTGGCCCGGATAGCATCAAGGCCTCGTTTTGCTGTCGACGCGGCAGTACGCCGAGCTCGATGGTGATGCGCCCGTCGCCTTGTACCCGCCCCGGCAAAAACACGCCCTGGCCGATGAAGTCGGCAACGAAACGATTGGCCGGCCGGTGATACAGATTGTAAGCGCTGTCCCATTGCTGGATTTTTCCATCGTGCATGACGCCGATCTTGTCGGCGATCGCGAACGCTTCATGCTGGTCGTGCGTCACCAAAATCGCAGTCGCGCCTTCTGCGCGCAAGATGCTGCGCACTTCCATCGCCAGGCGCTCGCGCAAATCGACGTCGAGATTGGAAAATGGTTCATCCATCAACAATAGTTGCGGCCTTGGTGCCAGCGCCCGCGCCAGCGCCACGCGCTGCTGCTGGCCGCCCGACAATTCATGCGGAAAGCGTTCGCCCTGGCCAGCTAGTCCCACCGTCGCCAGCAAGCCGCTCACACGTACGGCGCGCGCGCTGCGCGCCGTGCTCTGCAAGCCGAAGCCGATATTGTCAGCCACGCTCAAATGCGGAAACAAGGCATAATCCTGAAATACCATGCCGATGCGGCGCTGTTCGGCCGGCAAATGTACGTCAATACTGCTGATGGTGGTGCCGTGCAGCGCAATGCTGCCGCCGCTGATCGCTTCGAAGCCGGCGATGCAGCGCAACACCGTGGTCTTGCCGCATCCCGAAGGCCCGAGCAGGCATCCGATATCGCCCTTGGCGAGCTGGAACGACAGGCGTTCGACCACGGGTGCCAGCTTGCCGGGAATGCCAAATGCGTAAGAAATCTGCTGCAGATCGAGTAAGGCCATAAGTACGCGCCAAAAAGGTGACAAAGATCAATTATAATTCTCATTCGCATTCGCAGCTTTGCTGCACGCATTATTTTGATGTTCACCTTGTGTTCACCTTGCTAGGATCGCTTTGCAATTACCCGCATTGAACAAAACGCCGCGCCGCAATCGATTGTCTGTATTGTCTTTCTGCGCGTTGGCGATTGCCGCACTGGCGGCCGTACCCGTTTTCAGCATTGCTGCCAACTTGCTGTTCGGCGGCACCAGCGACACTTGGGCACATCTGGCATCGACCGTGCTGGGGAGCTATATCGGCAACACCTTGCTCTTGTGCGTGGGCGTGATCGCGGGCGTGATTCTGGTTGGCGTATCGAGCGCGTGGCTGGTCAGCGTGCATGCATTTCCCGGCCGCGCATTCTTTGAATGGGCTCTGGTATTGCCGCTGGCCGTGCCCGCTTATGTGATGGCGTACACCTACACCGACTTGCTGCAATTCGTCGGCCCGGTGCAAACCTGGCTGCGCGATGGCCTTGGCTGGCAAGCCGGGCAATACTGGTTTCCGGATGTGCGCAGCATCGGTGGCGCGGTGCTGGTATTCGTCTTCGTGCTGTATCCGTATGTGTATCTGCTCACGCGCGCGGCATTCCTGGAACGCGCCAACGGCATATTGGAAGTGGGCCGCTCGCTCGGCCTTGGTCCGTGGCACAGCTTCATGCGCATTTCGCTGCCGCTGGCGCGCCCGGCGATCGCCACCGGCGCCACGCTGGCGCTGATGGAAACGCTGGCCGATTATGGCGCCGTGTCGTACTTTGGCGTGCCCACTTTCACGACCGGTATCTACCGCGCGTGGTTCGCGCTCGGCGACCGGGTCGCGGCAGCCCAATTGTCGATCGCCTTGCTCTGCTTCATCGTGCTGGTGCTGTTGCTAGAACACTACTCGCGCGGCCGGGCCCGCTTCAACAATACGACCGGGCGCAACCGGCCCTATTCCGGCTCGCGCTTGCGTGGATGGCGCGCGCTGGGCGCTTGCCTGGTCTGTCTGCTGCCGTTGACGCTGGGCTTTTTGCTGCCAGCGGGCCTGTTGCTGAACATGGCGCTGCGCGGCGGCGACCTGCAATTCGGCGTGCGCTTTCTTGAACTTGCGCGCAACAGTTTCGTGCTGGCGACGCTGACGGCGGCATGCGCCGTGGTGCTGGCGCTGCTGCTTGCCTACGCCGGGCGCCTGTCGCGTCAACCCTTGCTGCACCTCGTCAAGCGCACGGTCAACCTCGGTTACGCGGTGCCGGGTTCGGTCATTGCCGTCGGCGTACTGATCCCTGTAACGCAGATCGATAATTGGCTGGCAGCGACCATCACGGCTTTGAGCGGCAACAATCCCGGTTTGCTGCTGACCGGCGGCATCGCCACGCTGGTGTATGCGTATCTGGTGCGCTTTTTGACGCTATCGCTGCGCACGGTCGAAACCAGTCTCGCGAAAATCACGCCCAGCATGGACGATGCGGCGCGCTCGCTGGGCCAAAGTCAGATGACGACATTGCGCCGCATCCACTTGCCGCTGATCAGCGCCAGCATGCTGACCGCGGCACTGCTGGTGTTTGTCGACGTGATGAAAGAATTGCCGGCGACATTGGTGATGCGTCCATTCAATTTCGACACGCTGGCCACTCAGGCGTATATTTTGGCATCCGATGAACGGCTGACCGAAGCGTCGACCGCATCGCTGGCCATCGTCGCGGTCGGCGTGCTGCCACTGATCTTGTTGTCGCGCCAAATCCGGCGCAGCAAGCACGCTGGCAGTCAGGATTAAGAATTAAAAAAGGCGCCCGCAGGCGCCTTTTTTCAATCGTTTATTGCCGCAGGCATTATTGCCAGCCGGCGCGGTCGTATATCCGTTGCACCGCTGCTTGCTGCGATGCAACGCTACCGATTTGCATGTCATCGGCCTTGAATGGTCCCATTTGCGCCAGGGCGGGATTGCTGGTCTTGACGCTGGGGACGACCGGCCATTCGTTATTGCCATCGGCAAGATACCGCTGCGCATCGTCGGACGCCAGATATTCGAGGAACTTGACGGCCGATGCCGGGTTCGGCGCCGTCTTCAGCACGCCGGCGCCGGAAATGTTGATGTGGGCACCCGTGCCAGCCTGGTTCGGCCACACCAGCGTGATCGATTGCATGTATTTTTGATCTTCCGGATTATCCGAACCCAGCATGCGTGCCACGTAATACGAATTGACCAGCGCCACGCCGCACTGGCCAGCCGCGACGGCCTTGATCTGGTCGGTATCGCCGCCGCGCGGTGAACGCGCGAAATTGGCTACCAGACCATTGGCCCATGCGCTGGTTTTCTGTGCGCCCAGATGGCTCAGCAGCGCCGCCCCCAGCGACAGGTTGTACGGATGGGATCCGGAACGTACGCACACCTTGCCCTTGAGCCGCGGATTAGCCAGGTCTTCATAATTTTGTACTTCGTCGCCGTTGACCGACTTCTTGTTGTAGACGATGACGCGCGCGCGGGTCGAAAACGCATACCAGCCAGGGGTGCGCAAATGGGCCGGGATGCGCGCCTTCAAGATGCTGGAATCGACCTTGGCGAACAAGCCGAGCTGATCAGCCTGACCCAGCCGCGCCGCATCGACGGTCAGCAGCACATCGGCCGGGCTATTGGCGCCTTCGTTTTTGATACGCTCGAACAATTCGTTCTCGCCTGCTTCGATGCGGTTGATCTTGATGCCGGTCTGCTTGGTGAAGTTGGCATACAGTGCCTGGTCAGTCTGATAGTGACGCGACGAATACAGATTTACTTCCTGTGCATTGGCTGTGCCGGCAGCGACGCCAGTTGCAATACAAGCACTGGCACAAGCGGCAGCCAGCTTGCCAAATTTTAACAACGTCATCAAATACCCCGATCAAAGTAAGAATTAAAAGATCGTAGCAAAAACTGGCTCCAATTGCAAATGGTTCTCATTCCTAGTATCATGTGGCGTGGGCCAGGATCCGTTGCCAACCCCCTGCAGCGTCGAATTTGACGCATACTGCGCCTTTCCCTTTTTCGTTGCGAGAAATCTATGTCCTCCACCTTCTCCGGCAGCCTGTTCATGGTCGTGGCGCCATCGGGCGCCGGTAAATCGACGCTGGTCAATGCGCTGCTGGCGCAGGAACCGGCGCTGCAACTGTCGATATCGACGACGACACGCGCGCCGCGCCCGAACGAAACAGAAGGCGTCCAATATTATTTTACGACGGCCGACGACTTCATCGCGCGCGCAGATCAGGGCGAATTTCTGGAATGGGCCGAAGTGCACGGCAATTACTATGGCACTTCGCGCATCCTGGTTGAAAAGGACATGCGAGCCGGTACCGACATCCTGCTGGAAATCGACTGGCAAGGTGCGCGTCAGGTGCGCAAGCAGTTTCCGCGCACGGCTGGCATCTTCATCTTGCCGCCATCGATCGATGCGCTCGAAGAACGCCTGAACAAGCGCGGCCAGGATGCGCCGCAAGTCATTACACGCCGTCTGCTGGCGGCCGGCGGCGAAATCGCACACGCTCCGGAGTTCGAATATGTTATTATCAATGAAGATTTTTCGGTCGCCTTGTCAGAACTACGCGCGATCGTTACAGCGACCCGTTGCCGGTTCGCACAACAAGCGGCGCGCAACGCCTCGCTCTTCGCCCAGTTGGGCATCCACGCTGAATAAGCCGGCAACTCCGCCAGAAACGCATTATCTGCACCACTACCAGGAATCAATATGGCCCGCATTACAATTGAAGATTGCCTCAAGAATATCCCTAACCGTTTCCAATTGACCTTGGCCGCGACTTATCGCGCCCGTCAGTTGTTGCAAGGCCACACCCCCAAGGTGGATGCCAAGGACAAGCCTACCGTCATCGCGCTGCGCGAAATCGCTGCCGGCAAGGTAGGTATCGAAATGTTGAAGAAGGTCCCTATGTAAGGTGGGAACCTGCGTACCCAAACAGTGCCGACCCAGGTTCCCCAAGCACCTTTTATTTCACGCTGTGAGGGAACGCCATTGAGCATGCACCTGATTCCTGCCAACACCAACCTGAATGGCGCGCCCTCTGCCAGAGCCAAGCGTGCCCCGGCTTCAACCCCAGCCCCAGGCGTCGCCTCGGTTTCGGTACTGGTTGAAAAACTCGCGACCTACCTGACGCCATCGGACCTGCGAAAAGTCAAGGAAGCCTATCGCTTTTCTGACGAGATGCATCTGGGTCAGATGCGGCGCTCAGGTGAAGCTTACATTTCTCATCCGATCGCCGTGGCCGAGATTTGCGCCGACTGGAAGCTTGACGCCCAAGCCATCATGGCAGCGCTGCTGCACGACGTGATGGAAGACCAGGATGTCAAGAAAGACGAACTGATCGGACGCTTCGGCGCCCCGGTCGCCAGCCTCGTCGATGGCTTGTCCAAACTCGAAAAAATCGAATTCCAAAGCCAGATCGAAGCCCAGGCAGAAAATTTCCGCAAAATGCTACTGGCGATGGCCAGCGACGTGCGCGTGATTCTGATCAAGCTGGCCGACCGCCTGCACAACATGCGCACGCTGGACTCGATGGCGCCCGCCAAGAAGCGCCGCATCGCCGGCGAGACGATGGAAGTCTATGTGCCGATCGCGCACCGTCTCGGCTTGAACAATATTTACCGCGAATTGCAAGACCTGTCTTTCTCGCACCTTTATCCGCTGCGGTACCGCACGTTGACCAAGGCGGTCAAGGCGGCGCGCGGCAACCGGCGCGAAGTGGTCAAGAAAATCCTCGAATCGGTCAAGAATACGCTGGCGATGGCCGAGATCGACGCCGAAGTGTATGGCCGCGAAAAGACGCTGTATGGCATCTACCTGAAGATGAAGAACAAGCATCTGTCCTTTTCACAGGTACTCGATGTGTACGGTTTCCGCGTCGTCGTCGACAACTTTGCGCATTGCTACATGGCGCTGGGCACACTGCACAGCTTGTACAGGCCGATGCCGGGCAAGTTCAAGGATTACATTGCGATTCCGAAGCTCAACGGCTACCAGTCGCTGCATACGACCCTGATCGGCCCCTACGGCACGCCGGTCGAATTCCAGATCCGGACCCAGGAAATGCACCGCACCGCAGAATCGGGCGTTGCGGCGCACTGGCTGTACAAGAATGGCGAGGCCAACCTGCCCGACCTGCAGCAGCGTACCCATGCGTGGTTGCAATCGCTGCTCGACATCCAGCAGCAAACGGGCGATTCGGCCGAGTTCCTCGAACATGTCAAGGTCGACCTGTTTCCCGATTCGGTCTATGTATTCACGCCCATGTCGAAGATCATCGCGCTACCGCGCGGGGCCACTGCGATCGATTTTGCCTATTCGATCCATACCGGCATCGGCGACCATACGGTGGCGGTGCGGATCAACAATGAAGCGGCGCCGCTGCGCACCGAGTTGCACAACGGCGACATCGTCGAAATCATCACCGATACATCCTCGCGCCCCAGTCCGACATGGCTGTCGTTCGTACGCACCGGCAAGGCGCGCTCATCGATCCGCCATCATTTGCGCACCATCAACTTGCCGGAACTGATCACGCTGGGCCAGCAGTTGCTGGCACAAGCATTGAAAGCGCTGAAGGTCGAACCCGAACTGCCAGTCGCCCTGGTCGAGCGCCTGCTCAACGAATGTTCGGCTAAATCAATGGACGAGTTGTATGCCGACATCGGCATCGGCCAGCGCATGGCGGCACTGGTGGCGCGCCATATCTTCGGCCTGGCCGGCGGCGAATCGGCCGGCGCCGTGCACGAACCGGAACTGGCGCCGGTCACCATTTGCGGCTCTGAAGGCATCTCGGTGCAACTGGCGCAATGCTGCTTGCCGATCCCGGGCGACCAGGTCATCGGCCAGTTGCGGCGCGATCAGGGCTTGCTGGTCCACACTCTTGATTGCTCACTGGCCAAGCGCCAGCGCACCAAGGAACCGGACCGCTGGATCGCGGTGCGCTGGAGCCAGGATGTCAACCGCCGCTTCGACAGCCGCATCAAGCTGTTGACGATACTCGAAAAAGGGATACTGGCAAGGGTCGCCGCTGAAATCAGCGAATCCGATGCCAACATCACCTATGTCGGCATGGAAGAAGACAATGAACACATGCTGATCCAGTTGCGCTTCACGATACAGGTCAAGGACCGGGTCCATCTGGCCGGTTTGCTGCGCAACGTGCGCCGCGTGCCGGGCGTGAACCGGATACTGCGCGAACGCAGCTGAGCGCTGCCAGGCCGCCCCCATCTTGGGCGTGCAGCCTGGCCCGCAGGCTGCACGTTTGGTCGGTTCTCGGGCTGATATGCCAGCATATGCCTAATCGGCGCTGGGCGCCGGATATTGCACCAGCAGCAATTCGAGCTCTTCCATCCCGTGCGGCGTATTCAGGCTGATGCTGTCGCCTTGGTGCGCCTTGGTGATCGCGCGCGCGACCGGCGAAATCCAGCTGATCCGGCCATTGAGAGGATCGAGTTCGTCGATGCCGACGATGGTCACCGTATGCGTCGCGCCAGCCTGATTGCGGTAAGTGACGGTGGCGCCAAAAAACACCTGCTCATGACCGAAATGCGCGCTCGGATCGACGATCTCGGCCGTATCCATGCGCTTGGTCAGGAAACGGATGCGGCGGTCAATTTCGCGCAAGCGCCGTTTTCCATAGATGTAGTCGCCATTCTCGGAGCGGTCGCCGTTCGACGCCGCCCAATGCACGACCCTGACCACTTCGGGCCGGTCGACATCAATCAGTTGCAGCAATTCATCTCTGATGCGCTGATAACCGGCCGGCGTAATGTAGTTTTTCGCTCCGGCCGGAATGGCCAGCGCCAGCGCGACGGCGTCTTCATCGTCGTCGTCATCGGATTCCTTGGTGAATGCTTTGTTCATATTCTTGATTGTAACGGCACTCGCACGATCGTGCCTGCCCGCCTGCACCCGTATCTGCGCTCCAATGCCGCTGCCTCAGGCAGGATTGCCCGACAGCCATCGCCCAATCCTGCCATGCCCCCTTGTCCGATTCGGCAATACGGGATGGGGCGACAGGGCTTATTGGCGACCAGTGCTTGCCGCGATCGAAGGAACAGGCGTGTAAAG
>JBLHNV010000031.1:0-13519 GCA_047623125.1 Janthinobacterium sp.
CAGCCAGTAGCGCCGGTAACCCCATCGTTCGCCATGCCGGGCCAGATCGAGCGTGTTGGAAAACGACGTCGCGGCGGTGTCGCCTTGGACGATCGGAGAGAGATCGAGTATCGAAAATGGAGTCATTCAGAACATATCAGGCTGGTTTTCTAAAACACAAGGCCACTTCCGGGCCGGGGCCAGGATAACTGTGTCTGCAGTGTGGCAGCTTTGATTCTGCCCATGTTAATCTGTTTTCAAATGTAACAAAAGAATGGCTGCGGATGCTGCCTTGTCCGACGTATGCATAGTGCTTGCGTGTTGTTGACTAAATTCTCAATCGACTCCCGGAGGGAGTTTCACTGATTAATTGCTTATGGAGTCATCATGAAATCGACCTTATCGCACCTTGCTATGGTCCCTTTTCTGTACTTGGCGCTGTCAGGCGTCAATGCCGCGCCAGCCACCGACAGCGCCGCGCCAGCCACCGACAGCGCCGCCAGTCATTTTAGCGATCATGTCACGGCCAATGTCACCCTGACATCCCAGTATATATCGCGCGGGTTTCGTCAGAGCTGGGGCAAGCCTGCGCTGCAGGGCGGCTTCGACTACGGCCACCCGAATGGATTTTTTGCCGGCACCTGGATGTCCAGTATCAGCAATCGCTACATCGAAAATGGCACGGTTGAATGGGATGTGTATGGCGGTTATGCCGGCAGCACAGGCCCTTTCGGCTACAGCGCAACGGTGTTTTATTACAAGTATCCGGGCGCTGTCTATGCTGCTACCGATACGAAATATGATTATGGCGAATTGACGCTGGGCATGACGTACAAGTTCCTGTATGCCAAGTACAACTATAACTACACCAAGGATTATTTCGGCATCACCGATGCGCGCGGCACCGGTTATCTGGATCTGGGCTCGAACATCGAGCTCGGCTCCGGTTATGCGCTCCACTTGCATTATGGCATTGGCCGGGTCGCCAGCAAGGCTGCCGCCGATAACTCGATTTACGATTGGAAGGACTACAAAGTCGGCTTCAGCAAGTCCTTTCAGGGTGGCTGGACAGCCAGTCTTGCTTACACCAAGGCCGACGGCGCCACTGATGTCTATGACCGTTACACGACCGGCGCAAAGAATTCGGCTGGCGTGTCTGAATTCTCGAACCCGGCCGAGGGCACCTTTGTGCTGGCGCTCGCCAAGACATTCTGATCCTGCGCGCACATTCCTGCTATTTTTGGAGCACACCATGCCCGTATTCAAGCAACAACAGCTCTACATCCACGGCCGCCGCGTCGATGCACGTAGCGGTACAACATTCGAGACCATCAATCCAGCCAACGGCGAGGTGCTGGCTCAGGTTCAGTGCGCATCAAAGCAGGATATCGACGACGCAGTGGTCAGCGCCGCCGAGGGCCAGCGCATCTGGGCTGCGCTGACGGCGATGGAACGTTCGCGCGTGCTGCGCCGCGCGGTCGAGATCTTGCGTGAACGTAATGACGAACTGGCTGAAATCGAAACGCTCGACACCGGCAAACCCTTGTCCGAGACCCGCGCGGTTGATATCGTGACCGGCGCCGACGTGCTGGAGTATTACGCTGGCCTGGCGCCAGCGATCGAAGGCATCCAGATTCCGTTGCGGGAAAGTTCGTTCGTCTACACGCGGCGCGAACCGCTGGGTGTCGTGGCCGGAATCGCCGCATGGAATTATCCGATTCAGATCGCGCTGTGGAAGTCGGCGCCAGCGCTCGCGGCCGGCAATGCGATGATTTTCAAACCCAGCGAAATGACCCCGCTGTCGAGCTTGAGACTGGCGGAAATCTACACCGAGGCAGGCTTGCCGGACGGCGTGTTCAATGTCGTCACCGGTGACGGACAAACGGTCGGCACCTGGCTGACCGAGCATCCCGGCATCGCCAAAATTTCGTTCACTGGCGGCGTGGTGACCGGCAAGAAAGTGATGGCCAGCGCATCCGGGTCGACGCTGAAGGATGTGACGATGGAGCTGGGCGGAAAATCGCCCTTGATCGTGTTTGCCGACGCCGATCTCGAGCGTGCGGCCGATGTGGCGATGATGGCCAACTTTTACAGCTCTGGCCAGATTTGCACCAACGGCACGCGCGTGTTCGTCCATGCCTCGATCAAGCCAGCATTCGAACAGAAAATTCTCGAGCGCGTCGCGCGCATGCGCATCGGCGATCCGATGCAGATGACAACCAATTTCGGCCCGTTGGTCGGTTTTGCGCACATGGACAACGTGCTCGCTTACATCGCTTCGGGCAAGGCCGAAGGCGCGCGCCTGCTGACCGGTGGCGCACGCTTGCAAGAGGGCGCATTTGCCAGCGGCGCGTACGTACAGCCGACCGTGTTTACCGATTGCCGCGACGACATGAAGATCGTGACTGAAGAAATCTTCGGGCCGGTGATGAGTATCCTGGCATTCGAGGATGAAGATGACGTCATCGGGCGCGCCAACGATACCGACTTCGGGCTGGCCGCGGGCTTGATGACACAAGACCTGACACGCGCGCACCGCGTCATCCACCAATTGCAGGCCGGCATTTGCTGGATCAATACCTGGGGCGAGTCGGCGCCAGAAATGCCGGTCGGCGGTTACAAGCAATCGGGTGTCGGGCGCGAAAATGGCCAGGTCACGCTACAGCAATACACCCGGATCAAATCGATACAGGTCGAACTGGGTGCCTTCAGCTCCGTTTTTTAGGGCGCCATCTGTTTACCTGACAGCAACTTTCAGAAAGTATGTCATGCAGCATCCGAAACAATACGATTACATCATCATCGGCGCCGGTTCGGCCGGCAACGTGCTCGCCATGCGCCTGACGGAAGACGCCGACGTGCGCGTGCTGCTGCTGGAAGCGGGCGGCCCGGATTATCGCTTCGATTTCCGCACCCAGATGCCCGCTGCGCTGGCGTTTCCGCTACAGGGCAAGCGCTACAACTGGGCTTATGAAACAGAACCCGAGCCGCACATGAACGGACGCAAGATGGAGTGCGGGCGCGGCAAGGGACTGGGCGGCTCATCCTTGATCAATGGCATGTGCTATATCCGAGGCAATGCGCTCGATTACGATGGCTGGGCCACGCGCAAAGGGTTGGAAAGCTGGTCTTACCTCGATTGCCTGCCGTACTTCAAGAAAGCGGAGACGCGCGACATCGGCGCCAATGATTATCACGGCGCCACCGGACCGCTTTGCGTGACGACGCCGAAGGCGGGCAACAATCCCCTGTTCCAGGCCATGGTCGATGCCGGGGTCGAGGCCGGATATCCGCGCACCGACGACTTGAACGGTTTTCAGCAGGAAGGCTTCGGTCCGATGGACCGGACGACGACACCGGAAGGGCGGCGCGCCAGTACCGCGCGCGGCTATCTGGATCAGGCCAAGGGGCGGCCCAACCTGACCATCGTGACCCATGCACTGACGGACCGTATCCTGTTTTCAGGCAAGCGCGCCATTGGCGTCGCTTACCTGCAAGGCGACTCGCTACAGACGGCGCATGCAGGCAAGGAAGTATTGCTATGTTCGGGTGCGATCGCCTCGCCGCAGATATTGCAACGCTCCGGGGTCGGACCGGCACACTTGCTGCGCGAACTCGATGTCGCACTGGTGCACGACTTGCCCGGTGTGGGCGCGAACTTGCAAGACCATCTGGAAGTCTATCTGCAATACGAATGCCTGCAGCCGGTTTCTCTGGTGGATGCGCTGAAGCTGTACAACCAGCCCATGATCGGCGCCGAGTGGTTGTTCAAGGGGAGTGGCATTGGCGCCAGCAACCAGTTCGAGGCGGGCGGTTTCATTCGCAGCAACGATACCGTTGCATGGCCGAACATCCAGTATCACTTCCTGCCCATTGCGATCAACTACAACGGCAGTAATCCGATCAAGGTGCACGGTTTTCAAGCCCACATGGGATCCATGCGCTCACCTAGCCGTGGCCGGGTTCATGCGCGCTCGAAAGATCCGCGCCAGCATCCCAGTATTTTGTTCAATTACATGTCGCAGGAACAGGATTGGGTCGAATTTCGCGCCGGCATCCGCATCACGCGCGAGATCATCGGGCAGCAGGCTTTGGCGCCCTATGCCGGCCGTGAAATCACGCCCGGCGTTGCGATGAACAGCGATGCCGAGCTCGATGACTTCGTGCGCCAGCATGCCGAAACGGCATACCATCCGGCCGGCACGAATGCGATGGGCTACGACGCGATGGCAGTCGTCGATGCGCAGGGGAAAGTACATGGCATCGATGGCTTGCGCATTGTCGATGCATCGATCATGCCCGAAATCGTCAGTGGCAATCTGAATGCGCCGACCATCATGATGGCCGAGAAACTGGCCGATGTGATCCGCGGTCGCACGCCACTGGCGCGTACCGAGGTGTCGTATTACCAGGCCAAAGGAGCGCCAGCACGGCTGTAATCGGTCATTCCCGGCATTGATCCACAGTATTGGCATATAGATTGAATCATCAGGAAAGAAAACAAAATGGCAAACCAAAAAGCCACACAAGTTGACCCATTGCGGGATCGCATCAATCCCATTGTGTTCTATGGTTCAGCCACAGGCATCGTCTTGTTCGCCATCTGGACCATGTTTTTTACGGCCCAGGCCGGCGGCGTAATCAATACCATTTTGGGATGGATCGCCGATACCTTCGGCTGGTTCTATTTCGTTGCCGTCACGGCCTATCTGGTGTTCGTCGTGTTCATTGCCTTTTCTCGCTATGGCAACCTGAAGCTCGGTCCGGCCCATTCGACGCCCGACTTCAGTCTGGTGACCTGGGCCGCGATGCTGTTTTCAGCCGGCATCGGCATCGATTTGCTGTTCTTTTGCATCGCTGAACCGGTCACCCAATTCCTGGCGCCGCCGATGGGGGATGGCAATACCGCCATGGCTGCGCGCCATGCGATGGAGCTGACCTATTTGCACTGGGGCTTGTCCGGTTGGGGGGTCTACACGCTGGTGGGGATGTCGCTGGCATTCTTTAGTTATCGGCACGGCATGCCGCTGGCGATACGTTCGTCGCTGTATCCGCTGTTCGGCAATCGCATCCACGGCGTGATTGGCAATACCGTCGACATCGCCGCCGTACTGGGCACCGTCTTCGGCATCGCCACCAGCCTGGGCATTGGCATCATCCAGCTCAATTTTGGCCTGATGTACATGTTCGGCATACCGGAGGCGACCTCGACTCAGGTGATTCTGGCGATCCTGATCGTGGTCTTTTCAGCGATCTCGGCTGTGACCGGAGTCGAGAAGGGTATCCGCCGGCTGTCCGAATTCAACATGCTGCTGGCGCTGGCGCTGATGCTGTTCGTGTTATTTACCGGCAAGACCATCTTCTTGCTCAATGCGCTGGTGATGAACGTGGGCGATTACCTGTCCAATTTCGTGACTTTGTCGCTCAATACTTACGCCTACGATCAACCGACCGATTGGCTCAATGCGTGGACCATCTTTTTCTGGGCCTGGTGGATTGCATGGGGACCTTTCGTCGGTCTGTTCCTGGCGCGCATCTCGCGTGGACGCACGATACGTCAGTTCGTCGCTGGCACGCTGATTTTGCCACTGGTTTTCATGATGGCCTGGATGTCGATCATGGGTAACAGCGCGATCGACATGGTGATGAACAATACCGGCGTGCTCGATTTTGGCCAGCAAGCGATGGCCAATCCGGGTTCGTCGATCTACCTGTTCCTGCAAAGCTTTCCGTGGACCGGCGTGACCACGATGGTGGTCACGGTCCTGGCCATCGTCTTTTTCATCACGTCGGCCGACTCCGGTTCCCTGGTGCTGTCGAACATGACCTCGCTGCTGCGCGAACCTGCCAGCGATGCGCCATCGTGGATGCGCATTCTGTGGGCTGCCATTATCGGCGTGCTGACCGTGGCGCTGCTGATGGCAGGCGGCCTGACCGTGCTGCAAGGCACTGTTGTCATCATGGGCTTGCCGTTCGCATGCGTGCTGTTTTTGATGATGCTGGGGCTGTTGAAAGCCTTGAAGGTTGAAGGCTTGAAGGAAGACAGTCACCGTGCCAGTTTGTCGGGCATGTTGTCGGCCCGCATGTCGCACAGCGAGGGCGGCGTCGGCAACTGGCACCAGCGTCTGACGCGGGCGGTCAGTTTTCCTAGCCATCAGCAGGTGACGCGCTTTCTGATGGAGGTAGGCAAACCGGCGATGCAAGAAATCCGTGCGGTGCTGGCCGGCAAAGGTTTCCCGGTGGACGTCGTTGTGGGCGTTGGCGAGGACGAGCATCTGGCCTTGACCGTGGATCTGGGGGGCGAGCAGAATTTCATCTATCAGATCTGGCCGTTGAAATGCGTGATGCCCGCCTTTACGATCCGGGCCACGCGCGCCGATTCGCATTACTACCGGGTCGAGGTTCATATCGGCGACGGCGGCCAGGGCTACGATCTGGCTGGCTATAACAAGGAGCAGGTCATCGCCGATATCCTCGATCAGTACGAGCGGCACATGTTTGTCCTGCACGCCCAGCGCGAGGGTGCCGGCGGCGAGGGCAGCGAGCCGACGCCGTCCTGATGCCGGACTAAGGACCGATTAACCTGCACTGTAGATGTCTGCGGCTCTGGCCGGTGTACTGCTTCGTTGCCCCTCTTTGCAGTGCTCTTGCTGCAGCGGGACGCACGCCTTGCATTGCATCTGGCCAGAGTCGTATTGATTTCATACGGCACGCCTGACGCGTACTGGGCGCGTCAGGTGTGCGAGGCGCGCAGCAGCTTTGGCCAGAGCGCCCACAGCAGCAGCGCAGTGATGCTGGCCGCGCTGCAATCGACCAGCCAGTCCGACACCGCGCCGTGCCGGTACGGCAAAAAGCTTTGCACCAATTCATCGACTCCACCCATGACCATGATTGTCGCGACCGACTTGATGCCTTTTTGTCGGCGGGTGCCGTTGCTGCCACTAAAGAGCAGCAATGTCAGGCCGGCGTAGGCGGCAGAGTGCAGCAGGATGCCTGGCGCATATTCGCCAATGTCGTGCCTGGCACCCGGCACCGATCCCAGCACCAGGATCAGCAGATACAGCATGAGCGCGCAACGATAGCGCTGTTTTTGCAACGATGGTGCGAAAAAGAGGGTGAAAATTAGCGTGTGCATGAGTGGCTCTTGATGACGGGACTGGCGACGATAGCACAGCACCGGGCAAGGCCGGCGGCAGCGTGAGCAATGCTGAAAATGCAACGGGCACTGTGTTTGACAGTGCCCGCCGAAAATTGGGGTGGTGTGTCAAATACTGCAAACACACCTGACGACAATCACGCATATCGGTTGCATGTATTGAAGCTAAGTACATATTAGCGAAACAACATGACATGCGCATGACATAGCGCAATATTTTCATTGTTTCGTGTCAAAGAACTGCAAATAGTCAAAAAAAAGCCCGCTGGTGAAAGCGGGCTTGAAACTATTTTCTTGGAGGAGAATAGTGGAGACAGACAGAGTATGCTGCGTTGCCGCATAATAATCTAATTGTTATTTCTTATATCCTATATAGCTTTTTCATATGAGGTATCCCTTGGATGCCATTGCAGCAGACAAGCCGCTGACGCCATGAAATGATCGGGGCAGGGTGTCTGGCGTGGTCAAAAAAAAGCCCGCTGGTGAAAGCGGGCTTGAAACTATTTTCTTGGAGGAGAATAGTGGAGACAAATAAATTATGCTGCATTGCGATCGGTAAAGCCAATTGTTATTTTGGATATCGTTTATAGCTTTTTTATATAGCACGCCGATGCCCCACCGCTGCATCTTGCTGGGGTCCGACGCTACAGCATGAGCGGGTGGTCTGGCAGTTGATTGGATCTCGCTGTCGTGGCCGGGAAGTGCTGGTGCAGCAAGGCATTGAGGACCTCTATCGCCGCAATCGTGCTCTCGTGGAATTTTCCCTGCGCAAAACCCTGTGTCATCACGGTGCATATCCTGTGCCATTCGCGCGTTTCGATACGGCGCCCGACATTGCGGTCGGCGACGATTTCTACCGCGTGCTCGGCCAGATTGACGTAAATGAGCACGCCGCAGTTATCCTCGGTATCCCAGATCCGGTAATGGGCGAACAGGTCCAGTGCGCGCTGCCGGTTGCTGATGCCCTCGATGATGGCGCGCGTCCCGAGCGCCACTTCGACGATCAGCCTGATTTCGGCGCTGTGGCGTTGCTCGCCTTGCGTGATTTTCTGCTCAATTTCTTGCAAACTCGCTTCCGGAAACGCGCGCCGTCCCGCCGCCGCAGTCGTCGTCAGGTGGGTGAAAGCGCGCTTGCAGCGGCTGCCAAAAGAATGTTTGGAGTGGCGCATCACCAGTTCCCCGAGGCGCCGCCGCCGTCAAAGCCGCCGCCACCACCGGAAAATCCGCCGCCGAATCCGCCGCCACCGCCGCCGAATCCGCCGCCTGCGCCGTGATGTCCCAGGCCGCTCACGGCCCCTCCCAGCAATACGCCGCTGGCGCCGCGGCGCCAGTGGCCCCGGTGCAGCGCACCGCGCGAGCGCAACATCGCAGCGCATGCGAGTGCGCCAAACAGCAGCAGCGGCCACCACGAGCCGACGCTGGCCGCCGCTCGTGGTGCAGGGGCGGCAAACGATTCTTGATTGAGCAGTGCTGCAATCGCGCCGACACCAGCGACCAGGCCGCCGTAATAGTCATTCTGGCGAAAATGCGGCGCGATGACGTCTTGCAGCACGCGCTTCGATTGGGCGTCGGTCAGCACGCCCTGTACGCCGCGTCCGGCTTCGATGCGCAAGCGGCGCAGCGCCCGTGGATTGTCCTTGGCGACCAGCAGCAGCACGCCATCGTCTTGCCCTTTGCGCCCCAGTTTCCATGCGTCAGTCACGCGGATGCTGTATTGCTCGATCGCTTCCGGTGCTGTGCTGGACAGCAGCAAGATGGCGATCTGGCTGCCGGTCGTTGTTTCGTATTCGCTCAGCACATTGTCGAGCGCGCTGCGCTGCTGCGCGCTCAGCATGCCGGCCAGGTCTGTGACATGGGCGAAGAGTGGCGGAACCGGCAGTTGCGTCACGATCGGCGGTGGCTGGCTGCTTGTCGCAGGCGCTGCAGGCTTGCCCACAGGTAACGCTGGTGTGGGCGCGGGAGTTGGCGCTGGAGCGGGAGTTTGCTGCGCGCGCGCCGCCGGTTCTGGCGCTGCTTGCGCTGCTGCCGGCGGAGCGCCGATCAGCAAGGAGGCAAGCAAAAAGGCAAGCCAAAGCGTCGGCAGCGCCTTGGCGCGCGGCAAGGCTGTCATTTTCCGAAGTCGACTGCAGGCGCGGTCGAAATCGCCTTCTCGTTTTCGACCGTGAATGAGGGCTTGACGTGGTAATCGAACATCATCGCGGTCAGGTTACTGGGGAAGCTGCGCGCCAGGACGTTGTATTCCTGCACGCTGACGATGTAGCGCTGACGTGCCACGGTGATGCGATTTTCTGTACCTTCGAGTTGCGATTGCAAGTCCCGGAAGCTGGTGTCCGCTTTCAGGTCAGGGTATCTTTCGGAAACGGCCATCAGACGCGACAGCGCCGAAGACAGTTGGCCCTGGACTTGCTGGAATTTCTGGAATGCCTGCGCATCGTTCAGCACTTCCGGCGTGATCTGGAAGCTCGTTGCCGCCGCGCGCGCGCGCGTCACCGCTTCCAGCGTTTCGCGTTCATGTGAGGCATAGCCTTTGACGGTGTTGACCAGATTGGGGATCAGGTCGGCCCGGCGCTGATACTGATTGACCACTTCGCCCCAGGCCGCCTTGGTCGCTTCATCCTTGCTTTGAAACTGGTTATAGCCACAGCCTGACAGGACGCCAGCGATGGCAACCAATGAAAGCAGCAGGCGCATCCAGCGTGCGATTCGGGACGGTATTATTTGCATGGTTTGTGGCCGGTTCATGTGAAGGGATGAATATACCCGAAACATCGGTGCCTGGCGTTCCGGTTTTGGCGGGTCTTTGTCCTCGCGCGTGCTGTGTTGGTCAGTTTGCCGCCGGCAGTGCGATGCTGGGGCTACAATACCGGTTTTTCAACTGCATCCAAAGGCGCGTCGTGAATTTCATCAATAAGTTATCGGCCGCGTGGACAGCCAACGATTCTCTGCTGTGCGTCGGACTCGATCCCGACATCGCCAGAATGCCGCCATCGCTGCAAAATCAGCCCGACGGCATCGTCACATTCTGCAGCGCTATCATGGACGCCACTTTTGATCTGGCCTGTGCATTCAAGCCGCAGATCGCCTACTTTTCGGCGCTCGGCGCGGAGCGGCAATTGGAAGACATTTGCCGCTACGCGCGCGAAAAGTATCCGCACATTCCACTGATACTCGATGCCAAGCGCGGCGATATCGGCGCCACCGCACACCAGTACGCGCGCGAAGCATACGACCGCTACGGTGCCGACGCCGTCACCGTCAACCCGTACATGGGCTTCGACTCGGTGCAACCTTATATGGAATGGGAAGATCGCGGCGTGATCGTCTTGTGCCGGACCTCGAATCCTGGCGGGTCCGATCTGCAATTCATGAATGTCGACGGCACGCCGTTGTACCAGCATGTGGCGCGCCTGGTGGCGGACAAATGGAATCGCAACGGACAATGCGCTCTGGTCGTGGGCGCCACCTTCCCGCAAGAACTGGCGCAGGTGCGCGCGATCGTTGGCGACATGCCTTTGCTGGTGCCCGGTATTGGCGCCCAGGGCGGCGACATTGCCGCCACGGTGCGCGCAGGCAAGAGCGCCGCTGGCACCGGCATGATGGTCAATTCATCGCGTGCGATCCTGTATGCCGAGCAGCAGCCGGGCGAAGACTTTGTCGCCGCCGCGCGTCGCGTGGCGCTGGCGACGCGCGACGAGATCAATTTGCACCGAGCCTGACTGCACCGGGCCTGACTGCACCGGACCCGACCCAACCGAGCCGGGTTTTTATGCTTGATTCTCGCGTCCGGTGTTGCCGCGCGCCTGGCACGCTCTTTACGGGCGTTTGGGCGCGATGCTTTCGGCGTAATCGTACAAAGCGCCCAGGATTTCTTCGCCGCGCTCGTCGGCGCTCTCGGACAACTGGTCTATTGTCGTGAACAATTGATCGATGGTGCGCGCAGCGTCGGCGCCGTCATACAAGCGCGCGGCCCGGTGCCGTTCCCAGCGCTGGCCTTCTTCAAGGCTGAGGCTGGCCGGGAAGTTGCGCGCGCGGTAGCGAAACAGCAATTCGGTCAGGCGCGCATCGTCGAATGCCGGCGTGCTGCCGGCCAATTCCTGCGGCGTCTGCTGGCGCAGCGTATCGAGCAGTTTGCGGTCGCTGTTGCCGATGAACCCGCCATACAAGTTTTCGTCGACATCGAGCGCTTCGCTGGCAGCGGGACGCTGGAATACCTCGGCCCAGATGCCAGTCATGTCCGGCCCTGCAGCGGCCGCTTGCGCATGACTGCGCGCTGCTTCCAGATCGATGTCCCAGCGTGCCGCCTGCGCTGCGGACAAGGTCTTGATATTGCCCACCACCATAGGCGATTTGTTGATGTGGATGCTCTTGATCGGCAAGCGCGTCACCCCTTCGGGTAGCGCATCAGACCGGGTAAACATTCGCAAGCGGATTTCGGCGGCATCGAGCGTGGCCAGTTCGGCCGGATCGTAACGGCAATCCCAGACGATCACTTCGTTCTTGTTGCTTGGGTGCATCGCCAGCGGCCACACCAGTGCAATGCAGCCGCGCTCGGGCCCGAACATGCCGGAAACGTGCAGGAATGGCTGGCGCAGTTGTGGCGCCAGATGCAGGCCGATTTCGGCGGCAACGCGGTCTTTTTTGTGCAGTGCGAAGCAAAAATCGAACAGTTTGGGATGCTTTTGTTTGATCAGACGCGCCAGCGCGATCGTGGCCCGCACGTCCGACAAGGCGTCGTGCGCGGCATCGTGCGACAAGCCGTTGGCAGTGCACAGGTGTTCCAGCCGGAAACTGGCGTTGCCATCCTCGCGCGTCGGCCAGACCATGCCTTCGGGGCGCAGCGCGTAAGCGGTGCGTACGACGTCGAGCAAATCCCAGCGTCCGCACTGGTTTTGCCATTCGCGCGCGTAAGGATCGATCAGGTTGCGCCAAAATAAAAAGCGCGTGATTTCATCGTCGAAACGGATCGTATTGTAGCCGACGCCGACGGTGCCCGGTTTGGAAAAAGCCTGGGCGATCGTGGCCGCAAACTGGTGTTCAGGCACGCCCCATTCCAGGCATTGCTGGGGCGTGATGCCGGTGATCAGGCACGCTTGCGGATCGGGCACGAAGTCGCAGGCAGGCTGACAATACAGCATGATCGGATCGCCGATTTCATTGAGGTCGGCATCGGTGCGGATCGCCGCGAACTGGGCTGGCCGGTCGCGGCGCGGCTGTACGCCGAAGGTTTCGTAATCGTGCCAAAGGAAGGTCTGGGTGGTCATGGGGATCGCTAAAGGGTTGCGCGGCTAGGTGCGGTTGCGGTTGTGGTTGCCGTTGCCGGCAGCATGAAGTCGCTCGATGCTGTCATGGTTGCACACAATACCAAGTCAGGGAATGGCCGCAGCGTTTTGTGGGACATTTTTTGCCGCATTTTTTCACCACACTCCGGCGGCCATACGCGCGCTGCCGGCAGCCAGTTACAAAAGCACTGGATCTGATGCGCCGCCGCGTGTTTCAATGACGCATTGACTATCACCAGAGAACCATGATGAAGCTGATCGATGCTATTGGGAATGAACATGCGGCGAGCCCGGCGGCGCGGATCGTTTCGCTGGTGCCATCCATTACCGAATTGCTGTGCGATCTGGGACTGGCGACCAACATCGTCGGACGCACCGGCTTTTGCATCCATCCGCGTGATCAGGTGATCGCGATACCGAAGATCGGTGGTACCAAGGATGTCAATATCGACAAGATACGCACACTTGGCGCGACGCATCTGGTCGTTAATATCGATGAAAATGAAAAGCCGACGGTGGCCGAACTGGCCAAATTCATCCCCAATATCGTCGTCACGCATCCGTTGGTTCCGCGCGATAATCTGGCGCTGGCCCGTTTGATGGGCGGCATTTTTTGCGTCGATGAACAAGCCGAAGCCTGGTGCCGCGATTTCGATGTCGAATATGCGGCGCTGGCAGCGGCATTCAAGGGCCCGCCCCGGACCATGCTGTACTGCATCTGGCAAGATCCATGGATGAGCGTTTCGCAAGACACTTACATCGCCAGCATGCTCGCCGAAATTGGCTGGCAAATGCCCGACCTGGGCAGTGCGGCGCGTTATCCCTGCTTTGAATGGAATGCGGCCTTGCTGGACCAGATCGATGGCGTGCTGTTGTCGAGCGAGCCTTACCGCTTCACCGACGCGCATGTCGATGCGCTGGAAAAGCAAATCGGCAAACCGGTGCAACTGGTCGATGGGGAAATGATGTCCTGGTATGGCAGTCGCTCGACAAAAGGCTTGCGCTATTTGCGCGCTCTGGCCGGCACCTAGCGCGTAGCGCCGTGCCGGCATCAGGCAGGAAAATCATGCGGGAAAATCATGCGGGAAAATCAGGCGGAAGAATC
>JBLHNV010000032.1:0-13487 GCA_047623125.1 Janthinobacterium sp.
TCGACCCGCGGCACGCCGCAGATCGAAGTCACTTTCGACATCGATGCCAACGGCATTTTGCATGTAGGCGCGAAAGACAAGGCGACCGGCAAGGAAAACAAGATCACGATCAAGGCCAACTCCGGGCTGACCGAAGCTGAAATCGAGAAAATGGTCAAGGATGCCGAAGTCAATGCGGAAGATGACAAGAAGTTGAAGGAATTGGCCGAATCGCGCAATCAAGCCGATGCTTTGGTGCACTCGACCCGCAAATCGTTGGTTGAATACGGCGACAAGCTGGAAGCGGGCGAAAAGGAAAAAATCGATGCCGCGATCACGGACCTGGAAACGTCGCTGAAGAGCACCGACAAGGCCGAGATCGATGCTAAGATTGCCGCCTTGTCGACGGCATCGCAAAAGCTGGGCGAAAAGATGTACGCTGACATGCAGGCGCAGCAAGCGGCGGCCGGCGGTGCGGACGGCGCGCAAGACGGTGCTGCAGAGTCCGAGGCCAAGCCGGACGATGTAGTCGATGCTGACTTCAAGGAAGTTAAAGACGGCAAGTAATCCTCTTCAAAGTTCCAGGGTCGAGTTGCCGTGGTTCGCAGCCGCGGCAACCTTCCGTGACAGACTTGCCGGGCCGAGCCACCGTGATAACGGTACTCGACTCGGCTTTTTCGTATAATCAGTCCATCAGAACGCGCAAGAAATAAGCTCTAAAGTTATTTCTCGCCCGTTCCAGAGCAAAATGCAAGGTCCCGATAACATGGCAAAGCGTGATTTTTACGAGACACTCGGTGTCGCCAAGAATGCTTCGGAAGAAGAAATCAAGAAGTCCTATCGCAAACTGGCGATGAAGTACCACCCGGACCGCAATCCGGACAGCAAAGAATCCGAAGATAAATTCAAGGAGGCCAAGGAGGCCTACGAAATGCTGTCCAATGTGGAAAAGCGCGAAGCGTATGACCGTTATGGTCATGCCGGCGTCGACCCGAACATGGGCGGTGGCGGCGGTGGCTTTGGCGGCGGTGCGGGTGGCTTTTCTGACAGCTTTGGCGACATCTTCGGCGACATCTTTGGCGGTGGCGGTGGCGGTGGCGGTGGACGCAGCCGTAATGCCGGCCCGCAGGTCTATCGCGGCGCCGACTTGCGCTACAACCTGGAAATCACGCTGGAGCAGGCTGCGCACGGTTTCGACACGACGATACGTGTGCCGTCGTGGGACAAGTGCGACACGTGCAGCGGCAGCGGCGCCAAGCCGGGCACTGCACCGTCGACCTGCACCACTTGCGCCGGCCACGGTCAGGTGCGCATGCAACAAGGTTTTTTCAGTATTCAGCAGACTTGCCCGAAATGCCATGGCACCGGTAAGATTGTTACCGATCCGTGCGCACCTTGCGGTGGTGCAGGGCGTATCAAGCGCAACAAGACGCTGGAAGTGAAGATTCCGGTCGGTATCGACAGCGGCATGCGCATTCGCTCGTCCGGCAATGGCGAGCCCGGCACCAATGGCGGGCCCTCTGGCGATCTGTACGTTGAAATTCATATCAAGCCGCATCAGGTATTCCAGCGTGAAGGCGACGATCTGCATTGCGAAATGCCGATTTCGTTTTCCAAGGCGGCTCTGGGCGGAGAGATTGAAGTGCCTACGCTCAATGGCAAGGCATCGTTTACAATTCCGGAAGGAACCCAGTCGGGCAAGACGTTCCGTTTGAAGGGCAAGGGTATCAAGGGCGTGCGTTCCGGCTATGCCGGCGACCTGTTCTGCCATGTTGTCATCGAGACTCCGGTCAAGCTGACTGAAAAGCAAAAAGACATGCTGCGTGATTTTGAAAAATCGACCACGGAAGGTGGCGTCAAGCATAGTCCGCAAAGCAAGACGTGGAAAGATAAAGTAAAGGATTTCTTCGAGTAGGCTATCGTTGGAAAAAAACGGGCGAGTTGCCCGCGCAATACAGACCGCTGATTCCCTGCCAGGAATCCGGCGGTTTTGTTATGTACGATTGAAAATAAATGATCAAGCCCGAAAAAACGATATACGCTCTGGAAGAGTTATTGGAAAGCAATAAAAAATGGGCCGGTTCAATGGTTTCCAAGGAATCCGATTTTTTCCGGAAACTGGAGGCGCAGCAATCGCCGCAATATCTGTGGATAGGCTGTTCCGACAGCCGCGTTCCGGCCAGTGAATTACTGGGCCTGGCGCCAGGAGAACTGTTTGTCCATCGCAATATTGCCAACGTGGTCGTGCATTCGGACTTGAACTGTCTGTCAGTGCTGCAATTTGCGATCGACGTGCTGAAGGTCAGGCATGTGATGGTGGTCGGTCATTACGGTTGCTCCGGCGTGCATGCGGCGATGACGGGCAAGCGCGTCGGCCTGGCCGACAACTGGCTGCGCCATGTGCAAGATGTGCACCAGAAGCATGAGCGTTATCTGGGTGACGTGCTGACCAGTCGTCAGCGTCAGGACCGTTTGTGCGAAATCAACGTGGTCGAGCAAGTGGTCAACGTGTGCCAGACCACGATCGTCCGGGATGCCTGGGAGCGCGGTCAGCCGGTGTCGGTGCATGGCTGGGTCTACGGTTTGAAGGATGGCTTGCTGCACGACTTGAAGATGACGGTGACTTCTCCGGAAGAATTGGCGCCGTGCATGGCGAGATGTATGAGGCGTTACGAAGCGCAGCAATAAATTCGACTCGTCCGCCGGCGCTGCCAGCTGACACTGGCCTCATTGCAGCACGGTGCGCGCCGCTGCAATGATTTGTCGCGCAAGGTGTTCCATGCGCGGCGACTGGACCTTCCACGTATGCCAATACAGCGCAACATCGGCCGGGTTGTTGGGCGCGAGCGAAATCAATTCTTCATGCTGGGCATGGTGCAGCAGTTGCGGCACCATGCCGTAGCCCAGGCCATGCCGGATGGCATTGAAATGGGAATGTGCTCCCGGTATGTAATGGCAGGGATAGGCGCCTTCCGTCAGCCCCAGGTTATTTTGTAAAAATGACGATTGCAAAGTGTCCTTGTGGGTATGCGAGACCACCGGGGCGCTGCGGGCTGCCTCGCGCGTCAAGCCGTCCGGAAACCAGCGCTGAGAAAATGCGCTGGTGGCCAGCAGCCAGTAGCGCATCACGCCCAGCAGTTCGGCCGAACAGCCCCGCATCGGCTTCGGTTCGGTGCTGATGCAGCCGATCGCCAGTCCGCTCTCGAGCAGTGTGTAAGTATGGTCCTGATCTTCGACGGTCAGATCGAGCAGCACATTTTCGTGGATCAATATCTCTGACAGCGCCGGAAAGAACCAGGTGCCGACGGTATCGGCATTCAATGCCAGCACCAGCGTCAGCGGTGCATCTTGCTGCAGCGCCAGCTCGTTGGCCAGATCCGTCTCCAGCAATTGCGCGCGCTTCAGGTATTGCATCAGCAATTGTCCGATCCGGGTCGCGCGGGCCGGTCGGCTGCGCACGATCAGCGCATTGCCAAGCTGGCTCTCAAGCGAGCGCACGCGCTGTGATATGGCCGGTGATGTCAGGTGCAAACGCGTTGCCGCTTGCTCGAAGCTGCCGGTTTCGATGACTGCCCTAAATGCTTCGGTATGCCTGGGGTTCAGGTTCATTGGGTGATCCTTGAGCGAGCAATCAGTAAGTAAAAAAAATTTATCACTCCATAATAATACTTATTATTTTTGATTATATGGGTGCTGCGGTACACAATGCACTCTCACAGAAAGAACATCGGCTGCCGTGAGGGCGGCCACATGACAGGAGCAACAACCGTTTATGATGTGCATCATCGATCCAAACAACCATCTGGCGCCGGGTTCGGCGTTGCGGCCTGCCTTTTGACCGCCAAAAAGCAACCATCGCGCTTGCTGCGCAGCGTCAAATTTGTGCTGGGTTTTGGCGCTGGCCTGGCCATTGCCGCCGCGCTGGCAATGGGGTACTGGCTCAATCAGGCTTGGCAACAGCTGCCTTCGGTCGACCAGTTGGCGCAATATCGGCCACCATTGCCGCTGCGAATCTATTCCAGTGAAGGTGTGTTATTGGCGGAGTACGGCGTAGAACGGCGTGATTTTGTGCCGATAGAGCATATTCCGCTGCGCATGCGCCAGGCTTTGCTGGCGATCGAAGATGCCCGTTTTTATGAGCATGGAGCAGTCGATTTCTTCGGCTTGTTGCGCGCCACGATGGCCAACCTGGTGACCGGGCGCCATGCGCAGGGCGCCAGCACGATCACGATGCAAGTGGCGCGCGACTTCTATCTGAAGCGCGACAAGACCGTGCAGCGCAAACTGACTGAAATCTTGCTCGCTTATAAGCTCGAGCAACATTACAGCAAGGACAAGTTGCTGGAGTTGTACATGAACCAGATCTATCTGGGCGAGCGTTCGTATGGCTTTTCAGCGGCGGCGAGCATTTATTTCGACAAGTCGCTGGATCAATTGAGCGTGGCCGAGGCGGCGATGCTGGCGGGCTTGCCGAAGGCCCCGTCAGCCTACAATCCGGTCGCCAACTTGCCGCGCGCAACCTCGCGCCAGCACTACATCCTGGAACGGATGCTGGAACTGGGATATATCGCACAAGAAGATTACGATCGGGCCATCGCCGAAAAACTGGTGATCAATTCCGGGCGCCATGGTTCGGTGCGGGCCGCGGCGTATGCAGTCGAGGAAGCGCGCCAACTGGTGCTGCAAGCCTATCCCGAAGGTGCGTACACGATGGGGCTCGACGTGACGACGACGATCCGGATCGACTCCCAGCGCGCGGCCGCCAAATCGCTGCGTTCGGGCTTGCTGGATGCGCAGGGCCGGCACGGCTACCGCGGGCCCGAGGGCCGCATCGCGATGGCGTCTGCGGGCGCGAACGTGACGTTGAGCGGCATCGGGCAAGATGCCGGCCGTTGGCTGGCGCCCTATCCGGACAGCGGTAACTTGCGCGCTGCGCTGGTCAGTTCCGTGGGCAAGACGCGACTGCAAGCCGTATTGCGCGACGGCACTGCGATAAAGGTCGACGGCGTCGACCAGCGCATCGTGTCAAGCTGGTCGAAACTGCCCGGTGGCAAGCGCAAAATCGTCGTTGGCGCGGTGATCCGCGTGCAGCGCGAAGACGATGGTGAGGGCGCGCGCTGGTTGCTGAGCCAGATGCCGGAAATGGAAGGTGCGCTGGTGTCGGTCGATGCCAGCAACGGCGATATCCTGGCGCTGGCCGGCGGCTTCGATTTTTACCGGAATCACTACAATCACGCGCTGCAAGCGTACCGTCAACCGGGATCGAGCTTCAAACCGTTCGTCTATTCGGCGGCGCTCGAAAAGGGGTATTTCCCCGGTACCTGGGTCGACGATACGCGGCGCCTGTTATCGCCCTCGGAAACCGGGGCGCAGGCCTGGTGGCCGCGCAATTACGGCAATAAATATGAAGGCTTCATCACGGCCAGGCACTCGCTGGTCCGCTCGAAAAACATGGCGGCCGTTAACTTGATGCAAGCGGCCGGCGCCTCTTACGTGCAGCAATTTTCGACTGGCTTCGGCTTCCAGTCCGAGCGCAATCCAGCATCCATGCCGCTGGCGCTGGGCGCCGGCGCCGCGACGCCGCTGCAACTGGCCCAGTCTTATGCGGTGTTCGCCAACGGTGGCTATCATCTGCAGCCGCGCTTGATCAAGCACATCAGCGACCGTTCCGGTCGGGTGCTGTATGGCGAAGACGGGCAAGGACATGTCGGAGCCCGGCGCGAACCTGGAGTGCGGGTCATTTCCCAGCGCAATGCCTACGTCATGGATAGCATGCTGCAAAGCGTCGTCGAGTCTGGCACCGGGCGCGGCGCCCAGGTGCTGGGACGCAGCGATACCGCAGGCAAAACCGGAACCTCGAACGATGCCTATGATGCATGGTTCGCCGGCTACTCTTCCGGCGTCGTGTCGGTCGTGTGGCTGGGTCACGACCAGCCGAAGTCGCTGGGCAATGCAACCGGTGGTGTGCTGGCGCTGCCGATCTGGAGCCGTTACATGTCGGTGGCCATCAGCGACAGGCCAGAGCAAATACGCCGCGAGCCAGAAGGGCTGGCCTTGTACGAAGGCGATTACGTGTATGCCGAATATCTGGAAAATACCTGCCTGGAAGATGATTACGCGTTCATCTACAGCACGCTGGCATGCGACAGCGAGGCATTTTCAACGAAAAATGTTGGCGAATCGCCGACGCGGGGCGCAAATGGCGTCGATCTGCAACGCGCGACCGAAAAGCAGGAGCGTGCGCGCATCTTGCAATTTTTCTCTCCGGGAGCCTGAGCATGCTGCTGCATACCATTTACCTGATTGCCATCGTGGCCGAGGCCATGTCGGGCGCCATCATGGGTATGCGGCGCGGCATGGACCTGTTCGGCATTTGCATGATCGGCACTGTCACCGCACTGGGCGGTGGCACGATTCGCGATGTGTTGCTCGGGCATCATCCGCTGGGCTGGATTGCGCACCCGGAATACCTGTTGTTTACGGTGGGGGCGGCCATCGTCACGGCGATGGTGGCACGCTTTCTGCACCGCTTGCGCATGGTGTTCCTGTTGGTCGACGGGCTCGGCCTGGTCGCTTTTTCGGTCATCGGTTGTGATGTGGCCCGCTCTGCCGGCATGCACCCGGCCATCGTCGTGCTCGCTGGCGTGATCACCGGCGTGTTCGGCGGCTTGCTGCGCGACGTATTATGCAACCAGATTCCGCTGGTGTTGCAGCGCGAATTCTATGCCACCGTTGCGCTGTTTACCGGCCTACTGTATGTCGGCATGCTGTGGCTCGGTGTCGATGCAGCGATCGCGCCACTGATTGCGATCGCTGTCGGCTTTGTCTTGCGTATGCTGGCGATCCGTTTCCATTGGCAATTGCCGCGTTTCGACGGCGACCACATCCGTGGCTTCGATTGATGCCGTCAGGTATCTGTATCCTGGCGCACGGACGGGACGCGTGGAAGGTGCTTTAATCGGTTAAGCTTGATTGCCCCATAGCCAACAAGAACCAACAGGAACCATCATGCGCGACCCTATTGTCATCGTTCCTGCCTGCATCAACCAGATTGGCGCGCATGCGTATCACACGGCGCAAGACAAGTATCTCGATGCCGTTGTCGTGGGCGCCCGCGCGATGCCGCTGGTGCTGCCGGCGCTGGGTGCCGGCGCCGACCTGGATGCGGTGCTCGATATCGCCGACGGCATCATGCTGACCGGTTCACCGTCGAATCTGGCCCCGGATTTGTACGGTCAGGAGCTGCGCGATGCTGCGCTGCCGCAAGATGCGGCGCGCGACGCCACCACCTTGCCGTTGATTCGCGCCGCCCTGGCGCGTGGCATTCCGCTGCTCGCGATCTGTCGAGGTTTTCAGGAAGTGAATGTTGCGCTGGGCGGCACGCTGCACCAGAGGCTGCATGAAGTAGACGGCATGCGCGACCATCGCGAGCAAAAAACGCTGACTTTGGCGCAGCAGTACGGGCCGGCGCACCGGGTCGCGCTGGTTCCGGGCGGGCGCATGGCGCATATGCTCGATGGCACGCTGGAGTTGATGGTCAATTCGCTGCATGGCCAGGGTGTGGACCGGCTGGCGCCCGGTTTGACGGTCGAAGCGTGCGCCGATGATGGCCTGGTTGAAGCGTACACTGTGCAGGACGCGCCCGGCTTTACACTGGCCATGCAGTGGCATCCGGAATGGCAAATTCTCTCCAATCCGGACTCGATGAAGTTGCTTCAGGCATTCGGTGCCGCATGCCGGGCTTATCAAGGCAGGAGGAACGCCTGACGCGCCGCTGGCGGGGCGGCATCACGGATGGGACGATCGGTTCGAAATTTGAACCAGATCGATGAACAAAATTGACAAAAAAACGAAGCAGACCAATCCACGCGACCAAGCAACGAGATCAACGATAAAAAAGGAAACCAATGGCCATTCGCCCAAACTTTACCTACACCGACATGGATTTGTGGCTGAATGAAAAAAGAGTCACTGAAATCGAATGTCTGGTCCCCGATCTGACGGGCGTTGCGCGCGGCAAGATCATGCCGCGCGGCAAATTCACGCAAGAGCGCGGCATGCGCATCCCGGAAGCGGTGCTGGGCATGACGGTCACCGGCAATTACCCGACCGGCGACGAAGCCTACAACCGCGCCATTTCTGCCACCGACCGCGACATGATTCTGAAGGCCGACCCGACCACGATCACGATGGTGCCTTGGGCGAGCGACCCGACCGCGCAAGTGATCCACGATTGTTATTTTGCCGACGGCATGCTGGTCGATTTTGCGCCGCGCTCCGTGCTGCGCCGCGTGCTCAAGCTGTACGAAGAGAAGGGCTGGAAGCCGGTAGTTGCGCCCGAGCTGGAATTTTATCTGACCGCGAAGAACATCGATCCGGATCTGCCTTTGAAGCCGCCGATCGGGCGCAGCGGGCGCGCCGAGACCAGCCGTCAGGTCTACAGCATCGATGCGGTCAATGAATTCGATCCGCTATTCGAGGATATTTACGACTATTGCGAGCTGATGAACCTCGACGTCGATACCTTGATCCATGAAATCGGCGCCGGCCAGATGGAAATCAATTTCTTGCATGGCGATCCGCTCGACCTGGCCGACAAGGTATTTTTCTTCAAGCGCACGCTGCGCGAAGCGGCATTGAAGCACGACATGTACGCCACCTTCATGGCCAAGCCGATGGCCGATGAACCGGGTTCTGCGATGCATGTGCACCAGAGCGTCGTCGACAGCAAGACTGGCTTGAACATCTTCAGCAATGAAGACGGTTCGGCCGCGCCGATCTTCAAGCATTACATCGGCGGTTTGCAGCGCTACATGCCGGCGGCGATGGCGATCGTGGCGCCATACGTCAATTCCTACCGTCGCATCGTGCGCCACACCGCCGCGCCGATCAATCTTCAGTGGGGCATAGACAATCGCACCGTCGGTTTCCGCGTGCCGGAATCGGGCATGCAGGACCGGCGCGTCGAGAACCGCATCATCGGTGCCGATGCCAATCCCTATCTGGCACTGGCAGTCACGCTCGCTTGCGGTTATCTGGGCATGACCGAACAGCAGGAGCCGACCGCGTCGACGCTCGGCAGCGCTTACGAGATGAAGTTTGAATTGCCGCAAGGATTGTCCGAAGCGTTGCAATCGCTGCGCGCCGAAGACAAGTTGCGCAACATACTGGGCGGGCGCTTCATCGACGTGTATGCCGCGATCAAAGACCTGGAACTGCAGGAATTCATGACCGTGATCAGCCCCTGGGAACGCGAGCATCTGTTGTTGCACGTCTGACCTCAGCTGTACGTTTGATTTTTGCTGTGCGCGGGACATCAAGCACTTGTAACGCAGGTCCCGCTTTTTCGCATGCCTGATTCCGGTCGCGCGTGCCACCCCTTTCAGATCAAGGAGATCCCATGTCATCTCATCCATTGGCGCCAAGCGCCGCGCTGGTCGCATCGATCAAGCAAGCCGCCACGCACCCGGAACAGTTTGATACCAGCGCGATACAGGCGCAGGATGCGGCCCATTATTTGCATCCCTTTACTGACTTCAAGGGCTTGAAGGAAAGCGGCGCGCGCGTGATGGTGCGCGGCGATGGCATTTACCTGTGGGATTCGGAAGGCAAGAAGTTGCTCGACGGAATGTCCGGCTTGTGGTGTGTCAACGTCGGTTATGGCCGCACCAGCATTTCGGAGGCGGTCTACAGACAGATGGAAACGTTGCCGTTCTATAACAGCTTCTTCAACACCACCAATGTGCCAGCGGTGCAACTGGCGGCCAAACTGGTCGAAATTTCGCCGCCGCAATTCAATCACGTGTTCTTTACCGGCTCCGGTTCAGATGCCAACGATACCAATGTGCGCATGGTGCGGCGCTACTGGGATTTGCTTGGATACAAGGATCGCCACACGATCATCAGCCGCCATAATGCGTATCACGGCAGCACGATGGCCGGGGCATCGCTGAGCGGCATGGCAGCCATGCATGAACAGGGCGGCTTGCCGATTCCGGGCATTGCGCATATCGGCCAGCCCAATTACGTCGAGTCCGGGCGCGGCATGACCGAGGCGGCATTCGGTGTGCAGGCCGCTTCCTGGCTCGAAGAAAAAATCCTCGAACTCGGCGTCGACAACGTGGCCGCCTTCATCGCCGAACCGGTGCAAGGCGCCGGCGGCGTCGTGATCCCGCCGGCCACTTACTGGCCGGAGATTTCGCGCATCTGCGACCAATACGGCATCTTGTTGATCGCCGATGAAGTGATCTGCGGCTTCGGCCGGCTCGGCAAGTGGTTTGGCTCCGACCTGTTCGGCATCAAGCCTGACCTGATCACATTCGCCAAGGGCGTTACGTCCGGTTACGTGCCATTGGGCGGGGTGCTGGTCGGCGACCGGGTCGCTGATGTGCTGATCGCCAAGGGCGGCGACTTCAATCACGGCTATACCTACGCCGGCCATCCGGTTGCCTGCGCCGCGGCACTTGAAAATATCCGCATCATCGAGCAAGAACATCTGGTCGAGCAAGTGTTCAGTGACACCGGTCCTTACCTGAAGGAGCGCTTTGCCACGCTGGCAAGCCATCCACTGGTCGGATATGCCGATAGCTGCGGCTTCGTTGCCGGCTTGAATCTGGTGCAGAAAAAGGCTCCTTTGGTGCATGACAACGTGCCGTTCGATGCCGAACATAACGCCGGCATGATTTGCCGCGGTCACATGTTTGACAACGGCATGATCATGCGCGCGGTCGGGGACCGGATGATCATCGCGCCGCCACTGGTCATGACGCGAGGTCAGATCGATGAGATGATCGCGCTGATACGTGTTTGTCTCGATGCCACCCATGCCGATTTGCAGCAGCGCGGCTGGCTGTAAAGCGAAAAGCGAGGCAGGCTGCCGCGTCTGGCATGAAAAGTGCCAATTCGTATCTGGTATGGCCGAAATTTCCGGATGTGTCCCCGGCGTTCTCACGCATTCCTGGCCGCAGCGCTGGCCTCCGGCGCTCCGGTACTGTATAAACAATGATCAATCAAACAATCAAACCATCAAGCCATCAAGCAGGCTGATGGGACAGGGGATAAAGGCATGCTCGCAACTCGGTCGCTGCAGTGGAAGAAACTGCCATTGAAAAAATATCTCGCTGGCACTGCAGTGGCCATCCTTGCCAGCGGCGCCGCCTTGCCGGTACTGGCGCAAGAGGAAAAAATCCTCAATATTTACAATTGGTCGGACTATATTGCCGCCGATACCGTTGCCAATTTCGAGAAGGAAACTGGCATCAAGGTGCGCTACGATGTGTTCGACAGCAACGAAGTGCTGCATGCGAAGCTAGTTGCCGGCAAGACCGGTTACGACATCGTCGTGCCGTCGGCCAACTGGGCGCGGCTGCAGCTCGATGGCGGCTTGTTGCGCGAGCTCGACAAGAGCAAGTTGCCCAATCTGGCCAATCTGGCACCAGGGCTACAAGCAAAAATCGGCAAAATCGATCCCGGCAACAAGCATCTGGTGACCTGGTTGTGGGGCTACACGACGGTCGGCATCAATCTCGACAAGGTCAAGGCGGCGCTGGGGCCGCTGCCGATGCCGTCCAATGCGTGGGACTTGCTGTTTGATCCCAAATACGTATCGAAACTGAAGTCGTGCGGCGTCTCGGTGCTCGACGCGCCATCGGAAGTGTTGCCGGCGGCGCTGCGCTATCTGGGCAAGCCGGGTTATTCGAAGGTGGCTGCTGATTATCAGGAGGCGGGCAGTTTGCTGAAAACGATCCGTCCTTACGTGACGCGGTTCAGTTCTTCCGGCTATATCAATGAATTGAGCAATGGTTCGCTCTGTCTGGCGCTGGGTTTTTCGGGCGATATCAACATCGCGCGTCAACGCGCCATCGATGCCAAGAATGGCAACCGGATCGTCGCTCTGGTACCAAGCACCGGCGCCACGCTGTTCTTCGACACGATGGCCATTCCCGTTGACGCGCCGCATCCAAACAATGCGCTGTTGTGGATCAATTACATTTTGCGCCCGCAAGTGCACGCCAGTCTCAGCAACAAGGTCTTTTACGCCAATCCGAATGCTGCTGCGACCCAATTCGTGGGCAAGGCGATCGCCGACAACAAATCGATTTACCTGTCAGCCGAGGATCAGGAAAAGATGGTGGTGCCGGAGTCGACCAGTGCGGACATGCGGCGCATGATCACGCGCACCTTTACCCGATTCAAGACCGGTATCTGAGAACCGGTATTTACACCTGACCTGCACCCAGCTGTTGCCCGCAAGGGGCAGCTGTTTGCTCTACCTTTTGACAGCGCAATGACGACCGACTCCCCCGCAGCTTCGCCCGCTGCTACTCCTTTTTTGGCGATCCGCAATCTGGTCAAGGAATTCGACGGCGTGCGCGTCGTCGACGACGTCTCGATCACGATCGAGCAGGGCGATATCTTCGCGTTGCTGGGCAGTTCCGGTTGCGGCAAATCGACGCTGTTGCGCATGCTGGCCGGCTTCGAGACGTCCACCCACGGCACCATTGTGCTGGCGGGCGCCGATCTGGCCGGCGTGCCGCCCCATCAGCGTCCGATGAACATGATGTTTCAGTCCTATGCGCTGTTTCCGCACCTGTCGGTATGGGACAACGTCGCCTTCGGTCTGCGTCGCGAGGCAATGCCGAAAGACCAGATCGCAGAGCGCGTCGAGCAACTGCTGGCGCTGGTGCAATTGTCCAGCTATGCCAGGCGCAAGCCGCAGCAATTGTCCGGCGGCCAGCAGCAGCGTGTGGCGCTGGCACGCAGTCTGGCCAAGCGGCCGCAATTGCTGTTGCTCGACGAGCCCCTTGGTGCGCTCGACAAGAAGTTGCGCGAGCGTACCCAGATCGAACTGGTCAACATCATCGAGCAGGTCGGCGTCACGTGCGTGATGGTGACTCACGACCAGGACGAAGCGATGAGCATGGCGACGCACATCGGCGTCATGGACCAAGGCCGGATCTTGCAAACGGGCGCGCCGGGCGCCATTTATGAAGCGCCCAATTGCCGCTTCGTGGCTGATTTCATCGGCAGTGTCAACCTGTTTTCCGGCCATCTCATCGAGCATGGCGCCGACCATGCAGTGATCGAGTCGCCAGAAGGTTTGCATTATGTCGACCACGGCATTGCCGGTGCGCCCGGCATGGCATTGTCGGTGGCGCTGCGGCCGGAAAAAATGTGTCTGCAGCTCGATGCGCCGGCGCCAGAGCAGCGCGCTTCAAAGGCCGAGCAGGGGTACAACTGCGTCTGCGGCGTGATCAGCGCGATTGCTTATTTTGGCAACCAGACGATTTACCATGTACGGTTGAGCAGCGGCATCAACGTCAAGGTCGCGCGCAGCAACACCGCGCGCCACGCAAGCAGCCACCTGGCGCGCGAACAGCGCGTGTTCGTCTGGTGGGATAGTGCCGATATCATCGTACTGAGCTGAGGTGATGGCATGAAAATTTTGTCAGCGCTACAGCGCCATATCAAGGGCCGCCATCTGGTGATTGCGCTGCCATCGATCTGGC
>JBLHNV010000033.1:0-13486 GCA_047623125.1 Janthinobacterium sp.
GCCGACGACCACACCATCATGCGAGAAGGGTTAAAGCGCATACTTGACGGCGCGCCCGATATCGACATCGTCGGGGAAGCTATTGATGGCTTTGAAGTATTGATGAAAGTGCGGGAGGGCGGCTTTGACTTGCTGCTGCTGGATTTGTCGATGCCCGGGCGCAGCGGCATCGACCTGATCCGGCAAATCAAGAGCGAAGCACCCAAGTTGGCGATCCTGATACTGACCATGCATGAAGAAGAACAATACGCGGTGCGCGCAATACGCGCCGGTGCGCAAGGTTACCTGACCAAGGAAAGCGCAGGCACCCAATTGATTGGCGCGATCCGCAAGGTTGCCTCCGGGCGTCCGTATATCAGTGCCGAAGTGGCAGAGCAGTTGGTGCTCAATATCATGATGCCCAATGAAAGCTTGAAGCACAAGCAACTGTCAGACCGTGAATTTGAAGTGTTTTCATTGCTGGTCGGCGGTAAATCGATCACCGACATCGCCAATGGATTGCATCTGAGCGTCAAGACGGTCAGTACGCACAAGACCCGGATCATGCAAAAAATGGACATGAACTCGCTGTCAGAAATGGTTCAATACGCGGTTGCGCACCATTTGCTTTCACCATTCAAGACCTGAATAACCGACCAGCTTCAAGCCCAACCATCGGCGCCCCGCCATCGATAGGCAACCCGCAGCAATGTTTCCTTATAGGAAAAATCCTACATTTCCGCGCAAATTCCTACCCCTATATTCAGCAGTCACCGATATCAATCGCGTTTGCATGTTGGCATACTGAAACCAAGCGATTCAAATTCACTAACTGTTTAACACTGCACAGAACAAGTGATTTCGCAAATTGAACCTAGGGTTGATTAGGCTGTCGTGTGTTGCAAGTAATACAAAAAAATCTGACACTGCTGCCGCACCGGCCTCCCGATTTGAACCTTGATCAAACCTGCTACCAGGAGATGAGCATGCTGCCTAACCAAACGTCTGAAATCCGCCCCGCTCTGCCGGCCGTGCAATCGTCGTCCATCGAAGCGGGACGTCAGCGCCAAGGCCGACTCTGGTCGAACCTGAAAGAAGTCTGCGACTTGCTGCACATTTCGACAATCTCGATTGCCGCAGATGAATTGCTGTTCCAACATGTTCAGTTCAAGACCGGACAACGGGTTCATACGATAGGCCAATCATTCGACACGTTGTACATCGTCAACTCCGGATTCCTGAAGACCGTGCTGATCGACGAGTTCGGCAATGAGCAAGTGTTGAGCTTTCCGATGAAGGGCGACATGCTCGGCGTTGATGGCATCCACACCAAGCACTACTCATCCGAGGCCGTGGCCCTGTCGGATTGCGATCTGATTTTGCTGCCATTCAAAAAAGTGACGGCGCTGGGACGCATTCACCTGGAACTGGAAAATGTGATGTATGGCGTCATGAGCCGCGAACTGGTGCGCGAACAGGCAATGATAGGCATGCTCGGTGCGCTCAGTGCAGAAGCCCGGGTGGCGCGCTTCCTGGTGTCACTGGCAGACCGCTTCGCTCAGATGGGTTATTCGAGCAAACTGTTCAATTTGCGCATGACCCGCCATGAAATCGGCAGCTACCTGGGCTTGACACTGGAAACGGTGAGCAGAACCCTGTCCGCATTTAATGAAATCGGTCTGATCAGTGTCGATCAGCGCACCATCGGCATCAAGGATGCCGATGCATTGAAGTCCTTGCGTCGCCTGCCGCCGTCGCGCTCGCGCGCCAAGCAACTGGCAGCGGCAAAAGCAAAGGCTGGCGCAGCAGCAGCGGTGGTGGCAGTGGCCGCACTTTAATAGACACTCCCTTTAGGCCCGTCCAGAACCGATCTGGAAGCGGGCCTCTTTTTTGTACAGCAGCGCGCCCTGCCCCCTCCCATCCGATAGCCGCTACCTGCCAGGCAGCACACGCAGAGCAGGCACACGTCCCAACTTCGCTATGGCATGCTCAGCCGGAGCGGCAACGCATGCCAACAATATTCCCCCCCAGAGTGCGTTAGCAAACTGGCATCGGGCATGAAAGCGGTAAAATAACGCTCCTCCATGTCTGCATCGCCGGCTAAATTGCTGGAAAAATGATAGCAACTTGGCATCAGACGCGCATCAAAAGCCCATCAACATCGGGCCAAGCATGCTCAACGCACCACCGAAAATGAAGAAATGACGATTATCCCGACGCCGCCGCCCGCACTCAAGAACAACCCTTCCGAAAAACACACGCCGATGATGCAGCAGTATTTGCGCATCAAGTCGGAATACCCGGCCATGCTCGTGTTTTACCGGATGGGCGACTTTTACGAGCTGTTCTTCGAAGACGCAGAAAAAGCGACGCGCATGCTGGGCATCACGCTGACGCAGCGCGGCACATCCAACGGCAACCCGATCAAGATGTGCGGTATTCCTTTCCACTCGCTCGACCCTTATCTGGCCAAACTGGTCAAGCTGGGCGAATCGGTAGCGATTTGCGAGCAGATCGGGGACGCGGCCACCAGCAAAGGTCCGGTCGAACGCAAAGTGCTGCGCGTGGTCACGCCGGGCACGCTGACGGATGCCGACTTGCTGCCAGAAAAATCGGAACGTCCTCTGCTGGCATTGTGCGTCAGCAGCGTGCGCAAGACGACCACGGCCGGTCTGGCCTGGTTATCGCTGGCCAGCGGCGCCCTGAAGCTGATGGAATTTTCAGGCGATGCGAAAGCGGTCGCCGCGCGCCTGTTGCAAGAACTCGAACGCATCGCGCCGGCCGAAATATTGTGCGCCGAAAGCGCTGAGCTGCATCATGAAAACGGGGGCACCAACCTCAATCGAATGCCCGACTGGCACTTCGATACAACTCAGGGCCAACAGGCGCTGCTGACCCAGTTGAGCGTGGCCACGCTGTCAGGCTTCGGCGCTGATGGCATCAAGACGGCGTTCGGCGCTGCCGGTGCCTTGCTGCGCTATGCACTATCGACACAGGGCCGCGGCTTGCAGCACGTGCGCAGCCTCACCGTTGAAACAGAACATGAATTCATCGGCCTCGATGCTGCCACGCGCCGCAATCTTGAGCTGACGGAGACCATCCGCGGCCAGGAAGCACCGACGCTGTTTTCGCTGCTCGACCATTGCAACACTGCCATGGGTTCACGCTTGCTGCGCTACTGGCTGCACCATGCGCGCCGCGACCAAAACGTGGCGCGCGCGCGCCATGTGGCGATTGCGGCGCTGGTCGACGCCGATGCCAGTGCCGCACTGGCCAAGGCGCTGGCCCGGATTCCTGACATCGAGCGCATCACGACCCGTATTGCGCTGCTGTCGGCGCGTCCGCGTGACCTGGCCGGCATGCGCGACGGCTTGCAGCAATTGTCGGCACTGCGCCTGTGCATGCACGATTGCATCGATGCCGCGCAAGGCGAAGGCTTGCTCGCTGCGATCCACGCAGCACTGGCCACACCCACCGCGTGCCTCGACTTGCTAGAGCGCGCCGTAATGCCCGAACCGGCGGCGATGGTGCGCGATGGCGGCGTGATCGGGCGCGGCTTCGATGCCGAACTCGACGAACTGCGCGCGCTGTCCGAAAATGCCGGCCAGTTTCTGGTGGAACTGGAAACACGCGAACGCGCGCGCACCGGCATCGTCAATTTGCGCGTCGAATACAACAAAGTGCACGGTTTTTATATCGAAGTCACGCATGGTCAGACCGACAAAGTGCCCGCCGATTACCGGCGCCGCCAAACGCTGAAAAATGCCGAGCGCTACATCACTCCGGAACTGAAGGTATTTGAAGACAAGGCCTTGTCGGCGCAAGACAAGGCGCTGGTGCGCGAAAAAATCTTGTACGAGCAATTGCTGCAAGAACTCGCGCCCCATATCGGCACGCTGCAAACCATCGCGCAGGCGCTGGCCCAGATCGATGCCTTGAGCGCCCTGACCGAGCATGCGCACAAACATCAATGGTGCGCGCCGCAACTGGTACAGGAACCGGGCATCGATATCGTCCAAGGCCGCCATCCGGTCGTCGAAAACCAGATCGAGCACTTCATCGCCAACGATTGCCGCTTCGACGATGAACGCCGTTTGCTGCTCATCACCGGCCCCAACATGGGCGGAAAATCGACCTACATGCGCCAGGTGGCACTGATCACGCTGCTGGCCTACACCGGCAGCTACGTGCCGGCCGCCAGCGCCGTGATCGGCCCTATCGACCGCATCTTTACCCGCATCGGCGCGACCGACGATCTCGCTGGCGGACGCTCGACTTTCATGGTCGAGATGACCGAATCGGCGGCCATCTTGAACAGCGCAACAGCGCATTCTCTGGTGCTGATGGATGAAGTCGGGCGCGGCACATCAACCTTCGACGGCTTGGCGCTGGCGTGGGCGATCGCACGCCACCTGATCGACAGCAGCCGCAGTTTTTCGCTGTTCGCCACCCATTATTTCGAACTGACCCAATTGCCCGACAGCCATCCGACAGCGGCCAATGTGCACCTGTCGGCGATCGAGCACAAAGACAGCATCGTGTTCCTGCACGCTGTCGATCCGGGACCGGCGTCACAAAGCTACGGTTTGCAGGTGGCGCAACTGGCCGGCGTACCGCAATCGGTGATCAAGGCGGCGCGCAAACATCTGGCGCGACTGGAAGCGCAGGCGCACGATGCCAGCGGCCAGCGCGACCTGTTCGCGATGGTGCACGCCGACGCCTTGCAGCCAGACACGGTGGAAATAGTCGATACCGAAGTCGATGCTGCGCAGCAGACGGCGCAGCATGTGCTGAGCGCACTGGACGACATCGACCCTGATGCGCTATCACCGCGCGAAGCGCTGGAACATCTGTATCACTTGAAACGCCTGGCCGCGATTGCCTGCGCATGAGTCTGCGCAGCACTCAGGTTTGGCTGCTTGCCAGGCTGTTGCTGGCCGCCATCCTGGCGCTGTCCTCAGTGAGCGCGTTCGCGGCCAAGGACTTCCAGTTTGGCGTGATCGGACACTCATTCAGAAACGGCCCCGATGCGCAAATGCTGAAACAGGCGATCAGCGAAACCAATCAGGCCGCTCTGGCATTTGTCGTGGTCAACGCAATCAAGGCCAGCACCGAATCGTGCAGCGACAAGTTGTACGGGCAGCGCAAGAGCATCCTCGCCACCAGCACACGTCCGCTGATCTTGTCGCTGGCAGCGAGCGACTGGATCGACTGCAAGAACTCGCTCGGCCGCTCGACCTCGATCGACCGGTTGAACCGCTTGCGTGAAGTATTTTTTGCCGACGCGATGTCGCAAGGCGAGCGCAAAATTGGCCAGTCCAGGCTATCGGCCAGCGCCAGTTTTCGCAGCTATGCCGAAAACGCGCATTGGGAACATGAGGGCATTTTATTTTCGACGATTAATCTTCCTGCCAACAATAACCACTACCGTTCCGAAGCCGGGCGCAATAGTGAATTTGAAGACCGTCTGGTAGCGAACCGCTCCTGGCTAAAACGTCTGTTCGCGATGGCGCAGCGCAAGGAACTGGCTGCACTGGTGCTGATTTCGGATGGAGATGCAGGCTTGCTGAGTAGTCAGCGACACCCTTTGGATACCAGGCACGACGGTTTTACCGAAGTGCGGCACCAGATCAAGACACTGGCGAAGAAATTTCCTGGCCAGGTCTTGCTAATCGATAGCCAGATCGGGGAGACCCCGACCGCGCCCGACATCACATGGAGCGGCAATATCGGCCACCTGAGCGTGAGCGCGAACTGGCTGAAAATTCGAGTCCATCCGACTGGCGAACGACTATCGATTTTTTCCATCAAGGACCGAGGTCAATGAGCGCTCACTGAGTGAGCGCAAAAGCTTGATGCACAACTTGCCAGACGACTTAGTGTATCGGTTGGCTACGGAACTGATCGCCTGCTGCTGCGTCGTCCTCGTCGCCCTCTGGCTCATCGCCATGCTGATGTCCATGCGCGCCATGCACATGGCCATGTGTTATCTCTTCGTCGGTGGCAGCACGGACGTCGGTCACATCGAGTGCAAAGCGCAATGCCATGCCAGCGAGCGGATGATTTCCATCGAGCACAACCTTGTCGTCGGCGATATCGGTGACCGTAAACAGCATCGCTTCCTGGGCGCCATCTTCGCCATCGGGCATGCCTTCGAATTGCATGCCGATTTCCAGCGGATCGGGCAAGCGGTTGCGCGGCTCAACCTTGACCAGCGCCGGATCGTATTCACCGAAGGCATCGTCCGGTTCGACCTGGATCGTGTTCGAATAGCCGACTTCCTTGCCATCGAGTTCTTCTTCGATTTTCGGCAAGGTATTTTCGTAACCGCCGTGCAGATAAACCATTGGCTGGCGACCGTCTTCGATCAGGTTATTCTGCGCATCCGACAGTTTGTAGTTGACAGTCACGACTGTATTCTTGGCAATCTTCATATGGCATCCTTTCATTGGTAGAGCAGACAGATTATACGCTTAGGGCGAAAGGCGGCGCATGTTGGTGATTGATATAATGTCGCATGAAAAAACTATCCCTATTAGGCGACATCACGCCAGCCCAATTTTTTAGCGAATATTGGCACAAGAAACCGTTGCTGATCCGTCAGGCGGTCCCCGGCTTCAAACCACTGATCAGCATCGCCGAACTGACGCGACTGGCCACTCTGGATTACGTCGAATCGCGCCTGGTCACCCACACTGACGCCACATGGGCGATGCAAGACGGTCCGCTGGCACAATTGCCACCGCCAGACCAAAACGACTGGACCTTGCTGGTCCAGGGTGCCAACTTGCATAACGCGGCCGCCGATGCACTATTGCGTCAATTTAACTTCATTCCCGATGCCAGGCTCGATGACCTGATGATCAGCGTTGCCACCGACGGTGGTGGTGTCGGTCCGCATTTTGACTCGTATGACGTGTTCCTGTTGCAAGCCCAAGGCCAGCGTCGCTGGCGCATCGGCGCGCAAAAGGACTTGAGCCTGGTCGAAGGCTTGCCACTGAAAATCCTCAGCAAGTTCAATCCGAGCGAAGAATTCGTATTGGAGCCGGGCGACATGCTGTATCTGCCGCCCCACTACGCGCACGATGGCGTTGCCATCGGCGACTGTCAGACTTATTCGATTGGCTTTCGTGCGCCGTCTTATCAGGAAATGGGCGAAGCTTTCCTGCAATTCATGGCCGATTCGATAGACTTGCCAGGCCGTTATGCCGATCCGGAACTGACAGCAACCAAACACCCGGGCGAAATTCCGCGCCACATGCTCACAACCATCGCAGCCGAACTGAACAAGGTACGCTTCACCGATGACGACGTGGCAATTTTCCTTGGCGAGCACTTGTCAGAGCCAAAGCATAATGTGTTTTTCAAGGGCCCGGTCAAGCCGTTGACGCCGCAACGCTTTGGCTTGAGCGCAGCCAAGAAAGGCGTAGCGCTGTCGCGCAAGTCCCAGATGCTGTACCGTGGCGAACATGTCTTCATCAACGGTGTATCGTTCGCCATCGGTCGCGCCGACAAGGCGACGCTGGAGGCGCTGGCCAACTTGCGCGCCCTCGATGGCGCCGCGCTGGCAGGCGCATCCGAGGACGTCATGGATGCGTTATACACGTGGTATCAGGATGGATGGCTGGAACTGGGCTAATACCAGCGCAACAATCGCAATAGGAGAAGGGCATGAACCAGGAGGGCATCAAGCAGGTTTTCCCGTTTTCAAGCCGGGTTGAATTTGAGCGCTATCTGGGTCTGTGCCTGACCCGTGCCCGCCGGCACCTGTACATGTTCGACCCTGACTTTGCGCTATGGGGACTGGGCACGGCAAGCGTTGATGCTGAACTGCGCCACTTTCTCAATGGCAAGGGTCAGATACGCATGCTCAGCCACGACTATAGCTACTTGAAAAGCAACTGCCCGCGCTTTTTGCGTTTGCTGCAAGATTTCAGCCATGCGATCGAATGCCGGATCACACATCAAAATGTGCGGCATCGGACCGATTCATTCTGTATCGCAGACGATCTGCATCTTGTACGACGCTTCCACTGCGATCACCAGCGCGGCGCGGCGACCTTCGACGACGCATCCGAAACCAGCGTCTGCGCCGAACTCTTTGACCAGATCTGGCGCGAGTCGAATCCGGGATTGCACGTGGGCACCACCGGTTTATAAATACAAAACCGGCAAGGTCAAAAAGTGCTATTATCACGCCAACTTAGTTGCATTAGTGTAAGCCTAGTGCTGCACAACGTTGCCTTTGAGAAAAAAATTTATATTCTCACAAAATAACTGCTAAATGTACCACTCAGCTATTGCACCGCACCAAAGTTAGCTATAATACCGCGTTAGGTAGTTTACGTAGTCTGACGGGACCTTTTAGTACGAAAGCCTCCGAACACGACCTAAAGAGCAGTAATTACCGGTAATTATTAATCGCACCATTGTTGATTTATTATTTAATTAATCAAGGAAAATCCATGAAAAAATCACTGCTGATCATCTCCCTGCTGGCTGTCGCTTTGGCTGCTTGCAGCAAAAAAGAAGAAGCTCCTGCACCAGCTCCAGAAGCAGTCGTAGCTCCTGCTCCAGCTGCAATGGCACCTGCCGAAGCTCCAGCAGCAGCCGATGCTGCCGCTCCTGCTGCTGCAGAAGCACCAGCTGCTCCAGCTGCTCCAGCTGCCGAAGCTCCTGCAAAGTAATCCAGTTTGTCATGAAAAAACCGACCTGCGGGTCGGTTTTTTTTGGTCTCAACTTTAGTGTGCCATCGATCGCACCTGAACACTGTCGCTGCAAAGACAGGCCAGCACCAGGCTGGCCATGCGACACTACTGCGCTTTACTTCAATTGCTCGTGCAGCAAACTGAGAATCTTTTCCGACGTCGCCGTCGTGTCGACCTGACCCTCATTGTTCAATACGGTAACCCGACTGGTCACACCGGCACCGGCCTTGACCGCGATACGGTAGCGATCCGCCTTCTTTTCCTTGTCCGAAGCGGCGCCCCAGCTGAACAACTTCTTCAACGTGCTTTCCTCTTTTACGACATCCGGATCGATATAGCGGACAAAATACATGCCCTGAGTCCGGTCACGGTCTTCCACCGTGAACCCGACGCGGTCGAGCGCCAAGCCGACACGACGCCATGCCCGGTCAAAATCTTCATTGACTTCAAGATAGCGCGCACCTGCACTGCCGAGCAGTTTCGCATTCAGCGGTTGCACCTCGGCAGCAGCAACTGCCGTTTTCGACTCTGCGGCATCACTGCCGCCCAATTGTGTCATCAGCTTCGCCAGGAACTGGGCCTCAAGGCCCGGATCATTCGGGCGCGGGGTCCACATCGTGGTTTCCTTCTGGCGACCGACGAAAACCTCTTCGGTGCCGCGATGGCTGATGTAGATTTCGGTCGAACCGTCCGGCAGACGCTCGAGGCGAGTACGAAATTTGTCGCGCTCGCCAGTGGAGTACAGGGAGTCAAATACCTTGCCCAGCGTACTGCGCACGACACCCTGCGGAATTTTGGCGCGGTTTTCATTCCATTCGGTTTCCATGATGCCGGCCGACTGCATGTCAAGCGCCAATGTGAAACCGGAATCTTCCCAGAATTTTTTCAGTTGCGGCCACAAAGCTTGCTGCGTTTGCTTGACGACCAGCCAACGCTGATCGCCCGAGCGCTCGACGCGGATCGCGCTATTGACTGGCGCAGCGCTTGCGCCAAGCGCAGAAGCGCCCGGCACTGCCCGCAGGGCGTTATACCCCGATGCGGTGGCGACGCCCTGATTGGTATCGGGCAGCGAATAGCGATTGTCTTTTTGCAACTGCGTCAAATCCGGCGGCACATCGAGCATGCGGGCCTTCTTGGCCGACTTGTAATCGACCTTGTCATTGCCGACCACGGAGCCGATCATGCCACAGCCGGTGAGGCTGACCATGACAGCGCCAGCGATCAGGGCGCGCGCTGCGTTTAAGGAGTGAACCAGGTTCATTTTCTTGCGTATAGTCATGTCATTACTGGATGAAAAGCCAAAAAACAGCTGAAGTCAAAATTGATCCGGACCGGGTCGGGTCGGGGCTTATTGCGTCAAGCCTGCCTCGCGCAGTGCCTTGCGCACAGTCTCGTGGTATTCGGGGGCGAGCGCAACCAAAGGCAAGCGTATACCCGCTGGCATCAAACCCATTTCTGCCATCGCCCATTTGACCGGCACCGGATTGGGCTCGACAAACAATTGCAGATGCAGCGGGAATACCTTGTTGTTGATGGCAACCGCAGTGGCGATGTCGCCTTTCATCGCAGCCACGCACAGTTCGTGCATCGCGCGCGGCGCCACATTGGCCGTCACAGAAATATTGCCTTTGCCGCCGCAGAGCATCAAGGCCATCGCGCTCGCATCGTCGCCGGAATAAACGGCCAGCGAGGGCGGCGCCAGGCGCAGCAAGTCGATGCAACGCGCCAGATTACCGGTTGCATCCTTGACGCCGATGATGTTCGGGATCGCCGCCAGACGCACGATGGTCTGGTTCGACATGTCCGCGACCGTACGTCCGGGCACGTTATAAAGAAGGACGGGCAAATCTACCGCTTCGGCGATCGCCTTGAAGTGCTGATACATGCCTTCTTGCGTAGGACGATTGTAATACGGCACGACCAGCAGCGCTGCATCGGCACCAGCGTCCTTCGCGTACTGGGTCAACTGTATCGATTCTGCCGTCGAATTGCCACCAGTGCCGGCGATGATCGGAATCCGGCCAGCGGTATGCTGCACTGCCACCCTGATCAGTTCGCAGTGTTCGGCGACGGTCACCGTCGACGACTCACCGGTTGTGCCGACGATCACGATACCATCCGTGCCTTCGGCGATATGCCAATCAATCAGCTTGCGCAGTCCCGGATAATCGAGACTGCCGTCCGCGTGCATCGGGGTGACGATTGCTACAATACTGCCCTGGATCATAATGAATTCGCAGAAGTGAGAGATAAACGCTGATTGTAGCGGATCGTCCGAGCGCGTGGTGCAATTGACCAATAATCGAACCTCAAAACGGCCCAAGAAATGCCGTAACGCGGGGAAACTCCCGCTTTGCACAGCACAGACGCTGCACCATTGCCGTTTTTGGCGCTTGCACCAATCCTTCTTCGAATGCCACGATGCGCAAGCCATGGCTGATGGCCCAATCGAGCAACTCACCCGGCTGTAGCAGAAAATCGGGATTGGACGGCTTGCCAAACTGCGCATTGCCGAGCGCGAAGGTTTCATAGATCAACACACCGTGCGGCGCCAGACTGGCGAGCAAGTTGTCCATCAAGGGTCGGTGCAGGTAATTCGTGACGACGATCCCGGCAAAGCGCTCGGCTGCGAACGGCCAGGCATCACCTTGCTCCAGATCCGCCTGCAAGGTGACGATGCCCGCCCCGCCAGCCTTGGTCAGCGCCAGCGGATCGCGATCGAGCGCCAGCACCGGATGTCCGAGCGCGGCCAGTAGCCGCGCATGGCGGCCACCACCACAAGCAAGGTCGAGCACCTCGCCGTCGGGGATCAAGCCAGCATGGCGCTGCACCCAGTTGGACGCGTCTGTCATCAAGGGTCAGCTCAGCAGGTAAGACAGAGGGAAGACCAGCGTGCGCAACACGACATTGGTCAGATACATCAACGGCCCCACCCAGTAATTGAGGATATTAAAGTATAACAAGGCCAGCAAGATGAAAAATCCATAAGGCTCGATGCGCGCAAACTTATAAGAGAGCGCATCGGGCAGCATGCTGGTCAGGATGCGCCCGCCATCGAGCGGCGGGATAGGCACCAGATTGAATGCGAACACCAGCAGATTCACCAGGATGCCGGCATTGGCCATCTTGACAAAGAAGTCTGCGCCACTGAACGCATGCACGAACAGCGCCAGGATCAGCCAGGCCAGCGCCATGACAAAATTGGCAGCCGGTCCAGCCAGCGCAACCCAAGCCATCTGGCGCTTTGGATTGCGCAAGCGGTTGAAATCGATCGGCACCGGCTTCGCATAGCCAAAGATGAATGGCGTGAAGATGTACATCAGCACAGGAATGACGATGGTGCCGATCGGATCGATATGCTTGATCGGATTCATGCTCATGCGTCCGAGCTGGTAAGCAGTCGGATCACCGAAATATTTGGCAGCGTAGGCATGCGCGGCTTCGTGCAAGGTAATCGCAAACAGAACCGGCAACGTGTATACAGCAATGGTTTGGATGATTTCGTTCATGGCCCTGATTCTATCAGAGGCGCGACTTGGCAACAGCGCTGAAAATGACGATCGCAAGCGATGCGTCGGCGATACGCTTTGACCATTGCCAGCATCAGCGGCGGCGTATCGGCCGCGCTCACAAGCCGAGCGCAGCGGGGTCGCCGCGACCCAGTCGCACCAATTGCACGGCGTCGCCGGTCAAATCAATGACGGTGCTCGGCTCCAAACTGCAGGCGCCGCCATCGATGACCAGTTGCACCTGCTTTTTCAAGCGTTCGCGCACATTGTCGGCATCCGTCAGCGCATGCTCGTCGCCAGGCATGATCAATGTCGTACCCAGCAGCGGCTGACCCAGTTCTTCCAGCAGTGCGCGCACGATCGCATGTTGCGGCACCCGCAATCCGATGGTCTTGCGCGACGGATGACTGAGGCGGCGCGGGACTTCCCGCGTCGCTTCCAGGATGAAGGTATACGCGCCCGGCGTGGCCCCCTTGAGCAGCCGGAACTGCCGATTATCGATCCGCGCATAGACGGCGATCTCGCTGAGGTCGCGGCACAATAGCGTCAAATGATGTCTTTCGTCGATGGCGCGGATCTGGCGCATCCGTTCGACTGCGCTTTTGTCGTCCAGATGGCAGACCAGTGCGTAGCAGGAATCGGTTGGCATCGCGACGATGCCGCCGGCATGGATAATCTGGGCCGCCTGCTTGATCAGACGCGCTTGCGGATTGTCGGGGTGAACCTGGAAAAATTGACTCATGAAGGGAGATCCATGCGGCAATGGCTGCGCCAGCCGGCATGCGGCGCGGTTGACATGATCATGCTTGCTGCCCTTGCTGCTCTTGCAGCGCTTGCAAGACGGCAATGCGCTGCTCCATCGGCGGATGGGTCGCAAACAGCGCCGACCAGCCGCTCATGCCCCCCGTGATGCCCGAAGCGGCCATCGACTGCGGCAACACCCCCGGCGCCAGGCCACCGAGACGGGCCAGTGCGTGCATCATCGGCTGTGCGCTGCCGAGCAGCTTGGCAGAACCGGCGTCAGCGCGAAATTCGCGCTGACGCGAAAACCAGGCCACGATGACCGATGCCAGCAAGCCGAAGGCGAGTTCGCAGATGAATACGGTGGCCATGTAGCCGATCCCCGGTCCACGCTGCTCGCCTCTATTGCGCAGCAAGACCTTGTCGACAAAAAAACCGACCACTCGGGCCAGAAATACGACGAAGGTATTCACGACGCCCTGAATCAGCGCCATCGTCACCATGTCGCCATTGGCGACATGGGCTATTTCATGACCCAGAACGGCCTCT
>JBLHNV010000034.1:0-13485 GCA_047623125.1 Janthinobacterium sp.
TCTACGACCAGAGGCGCCGTCGCAAAACCGATTTCATCGGCGCCCAGCATCGCGGCGATGACGACGTCGCGCCCGGTTTTCATCTGGCCATCGGCTTGCACGCGGATCCGGCTGCGCAAACCGTTCAACACCAGCGTTTGCTGCGTTTCGGCCAGGCCCAGTTCCCACGGCGCGCCGGCATGCTTGACCGACGACAGCGGTGAGGCACCGGTGCCGCCGTCGTGGCCGGCAACGACGACATGGTCAGCCTTGGCTTTAGTGACGCCGGCAGCGACGGTGCCGATACCCACTTCGGAGACCAGCTTGACCGAAATCGATGCCCGCGGATTGGCATTTTTCAGATCGTGGATCAGCTGCGCCAAGTCTTCGATCGAATAAATATCGTGGTGTGGCGGCGGCGAAATCAAGCCCACACCCGGCACCGAAAAGCGCAGGCTGGCGATGTATTCGGACACTTTATGGCCCGGCAACTGGCCACCCTCGCCCGGCTTGGCACCTTGCGCCATCTTGATCTGGATCTGGTCGGCCGCATTGAGGTAAGCGGCAGTCACACCGAAACGCCCGGAAGCGACTTGCTTGATGCGCGAACGCAGCGAATCCCCCTCCTGCAACGGGATATCGACCAGCACCTGATCGCTGCCGATGACGGACGCCATCGTCTCGCCTTGGCGGATTGGTATCCCTTTCAATTCGCGCACATAGCGTTGCGGATCTTCGCCGCCTTCGCCGGTGTTCGATTTGCCGCCGATGCGGTTCATCGCGACCGCCAGCGTCGCATGCGCTTCGGTACTGATCGAACCGAGCGACATCGCGCCGGTTGCGAAACGCTTGACGATTTCCTTGGCCGACTCGACTTCATCGAGCGCGATCGCCTTGCTTGGATCGAGCTTGAACTCGAACAAGCCGCGCAGCGTCATGTGGCGACGGCTCTGGTCGTTGATGATTTGCGCGTATTCCTTGTAGCTCGAGAAGTTATTGCTGCGGGTCGAATGCTGCAACTTGGCGATCGCATCCGGGGTCCACATATGGTCTTCGCCGCGCACGCGGAACGCGTATTCGCCACCGGCATCGAGGTTGTTGGCCAGCACCGGATCGTTGCTGAAGGCGAGCACGTGCCGACGCAGCGCTTCATCGGCCACTTCAAACAAGCCGATGCCTTCGACGTTCGATGACGTGCCTTTGAAGTACTTGTCGACCAGCGACTTGTTGAGTCCGATCACTTCGAAGATTTGCGCACCGCAATACGACATGTAAGTCGAAATGCCCATCTTCGACATCACCTTCATCAAGCCCTTGCCGACCGCCTTCGTATAGTTGTAGACCGCGTCTTCGGGCGACAGTTTGCCCGGCATGTCTGCTGCCATGTCGACCAGCGTTTCCATCGCGAGGTAGGGATGAACCGCTTCCGCGCCGTAACCGGCGAGCAGCGCGAAGTGATGCGTTTCACGCGCTGAACCGGTTTCGACGACCAGACCGGTCGAAGCGCGCAGTCCCTGGCTGACCAGGTGCTGATGCACTGCCGACGTGGCCAGCAATGCCGGAATGGCGACTTGTTCAGCCGAGATCCCACGGTCCGACAAGATCAGAATGTTATGACCAGACTTGATCGCATCGACCGCTTCCGCACACAACGAGGCCAGACAGGCTTCGATGCCTTCCTTGCCCCATGCCAGCGGGTAGCAAATGTTGAGTTCATACGACTTGAACTTGCCGCCGGTATGCGCGCTGATGTGGCGCAAGCGCTTCATGTCTTCGAAACCGAGCACCGGCTGCGACACTTCAAGGCGCATCGGCGGATTCACGTTGTTGGTATCGAGCAAATTCGGCTTCGGACCGATGAACGACACCAGCGACATCACCATCGATTCGCGGATCGAATCGATCGGCGGATTCGTCACCTGGGCGAACAATTGCTTGAAATAATTGTACAGCGGCTTGAGCTTGTTCGACATGACGGCCAGCGGCGAATCGTTGCCCATCGAACCGGTCGCTTCTTCGCCCGTCAGCGCCATCGGCAACATCAGGAATTTCAAGTCTTCCTGGGTATAGCCGAATGCCTGCTGCCGGTCCAGTACCGATGCCAGCGCTTTTTCGCCTGGCGCCGCCGTGCCCGCCGCGACCTTGCTTGCTTCCAGCTTCAGATCGCCCAAGCGGATACGTACCGAATTGATCCACGCCTTGTAGGGCTTGCCATTCGAGTACATGTCCTTCAATTCTTTGTCATCGATGATGCGACCCGCCTCCAGGTCGATCAGAAACATCTTGCCCGGCTGCAGACGCCACTTCTGGATGATCTTCGATTCCGGGATCGGCAATACGCCCGATTCCGACGCCATCACGACCAGGTCGTCGTCGGTTACGATATAACGTGCCGGACGCAAACCATTGCGGTCCAGCGTGCCGCCGATCTGGCGGCCATCGGTAAAGGCCATCGCGGCCGGGCCGTCCCACGGTTCCATCATCGCTGCATGGTATTCGTAGAATGCACGCCGGTTGGCATCCATCGTCGCATGGTTTTCCCATGCTTCCGGGATCATGATCATCATCGCCTGAGCGATCGGATAACCGGCCATCAACAGCAATTCCAGCGCATTGTCGAAGCACGCGGTATCGGACTGACCTTCGTATATCAGCGGGAACAATTTCTTCAGATCATCGCCCAACACCGACGATTTCATCACGCCTTCGCGCGCGCGCATCCAGTTGAAATTGCCCTTGACGGTGTTGATTTCGCCGTTATGGGCGACCAGACGATACGGGTGCGCCAGCGGCCACTCGGGGAACGTATTGGTCGAAAAGCGCTGATGCACCAGCGCCAGCGCCGAGATGCAACGGTTATCCTGCAAGTCCTTGAAATAGACACCGACCTGGTCAGCGAGCAGCAAGCCTTTGTAGACGATGGTGCGGGCCGACATCGATGGCACGAAAAATTCCTTGCCATGCAACAACTTCAGGGCCTGAATTGCATGGCCGGACGATTTGCGGATCACGAACAGTTTGCGCTCGAGCGCATCGGTGACCATGACATCCTGACCGCGACCGATGAAAATCTGGCGGATCACCGGTTCGGTCAGGCGCACCGTCGGCGACATCGGCATGTCGGTATCGACCGGCACGTTGCGCCAGCCCAGCACGACTTGACCTTCGATGCGCACGGCGCGCTCGATTTCTTGCTCGCAAGCGATACGCGATGCGTTTTCCTTGGGCAAAAACACCATGCCGACGCCATACTCGCCCGGGGGCGGCAATTCGACGCCCTGCTTGGCCATTTCATCGCGGAAGTACTGGTCCGGAATCTGGATCAATATGCCGGCGCCATCGCCCATCAGTTTGTCGGCGCCGACGGCGCCCCGGTGATCCAGATTTTTCAGGATCTGCAAACCTTGCTCGACAATGGAATGGCTCTTGTTGCCCTTGATATGGGCGACGAAACCGACGCCGCAGGCGTCGTGTTCGTTGGAAGGATCGTACAAACCTTGGGCAATCATGGGTTTCTCCACTGCTTATTTAAATTGAAAGGCAAGAATAGTGCAATGCCGTTGAAAACTCAACACAAAAAATTAGGGTCAGAGTAGTATTAATTAAGATATGACCGATCAAAAAATAAAACAGGGACAGAGTAGCTGATGACTGCCGCGCACCTTGGTGCGGATCAGGGCGGGTCGGCTGCCGCTTTGACAGGCCGGCCGCGCTTGGCTGGCAATATCTGGCGCGCCATGCGCTGTTGCAAGGTCGCCTTGTAGCGATCCGAACCCAGCGGCCAGCCTTTCAACACCGCCTGTTCAATCAGTTCGATCTCCTCCGGCGCCAGCGTTTGCCCGACCAGCGCGCCGTAAGCGGCTTCGCGCTCGAACGGCGTGTTGCCCAGGCTCCAGTACAACGCATGGTCGGTGACCAGCGGGTCTTGCCGCATTCCGCCATGCTGGGCATAACTCGACCATGGATAGTCAAACGCCGTCGCTGCCAGGTTGGCGCGCACCGGGAGGGACTCGATGTAACGGCTGCACTGCATCAGATAGTGCTCGACATCGACCACGGACGCCTTGTAGCGGCCCTGCCACAAAGTGCCGCTGCGCTGATATTTTCGGTTGAAATAGGGCACGTAGTAGCGCCCCAGCCACTGCATCATCTGGCCCAGGCCCGTTGTATCGGAAGGCGAGACCAGAAAATGCACGCAATCGGGCAATAAAACGTAGGCGTGCACCGTGACCTTGAAGTTTTTGGCTGCCTTGCGCAGCCATTCCAGGAAGACGGTGTAATCGGCGCCATCCTGAAATATCGGCTGGCCGTTGTTGCCGCGCGCTATGACATAGTGCGGCTGGAAGGGAATAATAAGGCGTGGGAGTCGGGCCATGGTGTGCAAGCGTCGTGTCAGGTACTGGATTTTCCTAGTAATAATCAGGCCAGAGCTATGCCCGAGGATGGCTCAGCATAGCGTGAAACAAGTCGAAAGACTGTAGCCTTCGCCATAGGCGCTGCGCAGCGGCAAATCCTGGCCCAGTCCGGTGCGCACTTTCTTGCGCAATCGATAAGCCAGCATGTCGATGCGGCGACCGGCATCGGGATCGTTGTCGCCCAGGCCGGCGACAATCACGTCGCGCGAGACCGGCCTGGTGTTAATGGTCAGCAAATGCAGGAAACTGAATTCCTTTTCGGTCAGCGCAATGCTCAAGCCCATCAGCGCCAGCGTACGGGCGCTGCTCGCCAAGGTCCACGGCCCGCTGCCCGTTGGCGGCGCGCCGACACGCCGCTCCAGCGCTTCGATATGGGCGGCCAACTCCAGAAACTTGATCGGCTTGGTCAGGTAGTGGTCGGCCCCCAGGCGCAAACCCAGGATCCGGCTGTCGAGCGCAACCCGGCCGGTCAGCACCAGCAAGCCGATCTGCGGATACAACTGCCGCATGCGCGGAATCACGTCGAAACCGTCGGCATCCGGCAAGCCCAGGTCGAGCACGACCACTTTGACTGCGTCGTGGCACAGCGCGTCCCACATGTCGCCCGCGCTACGGGCAATGCTGACGTCGTGTTCGAGATCGATCAGGAAGGCCGCCATTTCTTCGGCATAGTCCGAATTGTCTTCGACAATCAGTATTTTCGTCATTGATGCCATTCCTGTTAATTATCGAGGCCGGGCCAGGGCTAAGTCGCCGGAAACGCTGCTGGCGCAAGATCCGTTGGCTAAGGGGAAATTATCACTGTTGCAAGTACTGGATGCAAGGAATTTCTCGGCGACAATCCCTGCCGGCAAACGGATGCGAAATGCGGCGCCGCTTTGCGCCGGCTTTTCCAGCGTCAGTGTGCCGCCCTGCGCTTCGATGACCGAACGTGCAATATACAAGCCCAGCCCGGAACCGGCTTGCGCGCCAGCGCCGCGATAGCCTTGGTCGAACAGTTGCGCGACATCTTGCGGCGCAACGCCGGGGCCATCGTCTTGCACGACAATGTCGATTGCGCCCTGCGGACCGGCTTGCGCAAGCAAGGCAATGTGACTGCCGGGCGGCGTATGATTGACGGCATTTTCCAGCAGCAATCGCAGGCACAGCCGCGTCGCGTCCGGTTCGCAGCGGATCGAAGCGGGCAAGCCATCCATCTGCAGCGTGACTTTGTGTCGCGAGCCATCGTGCTGCGCGACGGCGCTTTCCAGCAATTCGCGCGGGCACAGCCGATCTGGCTGGCGCGTGCGCCTGATTTCGGCCATGCGCTGCGGCGACAGGTGTTCGTCCAGCAGCGCCACCAATTGCTCGAGCGCGCGGCTGATCTTGCGGTAGCGCTTGCGGGTGGCGTCGTCGGCATCGCCGGCGCTCATTTCCAGTCCTTGCATGACGCCGTCGATGACGGCCAGCGGGGTGCGAAATTCGTGCGACAACATGCTTGTAAAGTGCTGATTTTGAAGCTGAATCTGAAGCTCAGTCTCAATCTGACCGGCGCGCTGACATTCCAGCTGGCATTGCTGCCGGTAGGCGCGCCGGTCTTCATCTGCTGCCGCGCGCGCGCGGCGCAACGCACGCGACAGCAATGCGCAGCCGAGCAGCGCGGCGGCAGCCACCAAGGTGAGTGCCATGGCCGCTGGCAATGACAATAGCGGCGGCACCATCAACTGGCTACCATCGACGAGATGCGGTCAAAGGGATGCAATCATCCCTCCTGCTCGGCCAGAGGCGCAAAGATGTGCTGCAAGTCTTCTTGCGTCAATACCATCTTGTGCGCATCGCCTTCCGTCAGGATCGATTGTGCGAGATCCGATTTCTTTTGCTGCAGCAGCTGGATTTTTTCTTCCAGCGTGCCTTTGGCGATCAACTTGTAGACAAACACCGGCTTGTTCTGACCGATGCGCCAGGCCCGGTCGCTGGCCTGGTTTTCGGCCGCAGGATTCCACCACGGATCGTAATGGATCACGGTATCGGCCGCGGTCAGATTCAGGCCGACGCCGCCCGCTTTCAGACTGATCAGGAACACCGGCACCGCGCCTTGCTGGAACGCCGCCACTTGCGCGGCCCGGTCGCGCGTCTCGCCGGTCAGCAACGCATGGCTGATGTTGCGCAGCGCCAGTTCTTGTTCGATCAATTTCAGCATGCTGGTGAATTGCGAAAAAATCAAAATCTTGCGGCCTTCGTCGAGCAAATCTTCCACCATTTGCATCAGGTCGACCAGCTTGGCCGAGACGGCAGTTTGCGCCGGCAAGGATTTCACCAGCCTCGGATCGCAGCACACCTGGCGCAGCTTCAGCAGCGCTTCCAGGATCACGATCTGGCTGCGTGCGACGCCTTTTTTGACGATTTCTGCGCGCACCTTCTGGTCCATGGCCAGACGCACCGTTTCATACAAGTCGCGCTGGGCGCCGCTCAGCTCAATTGAGCGCACCATGACGGTTTTCGAAGGCAACTCCTTGGCCACATTGTCCTTGGTACGGCGCAGCAGAAACGGCCGGATGCGGCGCCCCAGCAGCGCGCGCCGTTGCGGATCACCGGCACGCTCGATCGGTAGCCGAAATTGCGCGTTGAAGGTTTTTTCATCGCCCAGCAAGCCCGGCAACAGGAAATGAAATTGCGACCACAACTCGCCCAGATGGTTTTCCAGCGGCGTGCCGGTCAGGCACAAACGGTGGCGCGCGTTGAGCCGGCCGGCGCTCTTGGCCGCCTTCGAACGTTGGTTCTTGATGTAGTGCGACTCGTCGAGCACCAGCAGATGGAATTGGTGCTGACACAGCTTTTCTTCGTCGCGCGGCAGCAGCGCATACGTCGTCAAGACCAGGTCGCAAGCGCCGATCAGGTCGAATTGCGGCAGCCGGTCCTTGCCTTGCAACAGCAGCACGCGCAAGCCCGGCGCAAAGCGCGCCGCCTCATCTTGCCAGTTGCCCATCAGGCTGGTCGGTGCAATCACCAGCGCCGGGCGATCGAGCCGGCCGGCTTCCTTTTCGAGCAGAATATGGGCCAGCGTCTGGACGGTCTTGCCCAGGCCCATGTCGTCGGCCAGGATGCCGGCCAGATCGACACTGCGCAAAAACTGCATCCACGCCAGGCCTTCCAGTTGATAATCGCGCAGCGTCGCCTGCAAGCCGGCCGGCGCAGCCACGCCCGGCAGGGCGCCGGAGGCGCCCAATGCGTGCCCCATGTCGCGCAATTGCTCGCCGCCGCTCCATTGCAGATCGACACCGCGCGCCAGTTCGGCCAGCCGCGCCGCATCCAGCGTGGCCATGCGCAGCGTGGCGCCGGGAGAGGCAAAGTACAACTCTCCCAGTGCGCCAAGTATCGGTTTCACGCGGCCCCACGGCAAGGCCACGCGCACCCCGTCGGGCAGCGTCGCCAGCATCTGGTCGCCGTCGGCGTGCGCTGCCAAGGTGGCCGTGCTGAAATCGCTTGGCGCGCTGCGGATCATTTGCACCAGCACCGGCAACAATGGCACGCGCACCCCGGCAACGAGGATACCCAATTCCAGCTCGAACCAATCGATGCCATCCGGCTGCGGCGTGACGTCGGCATACCAGTCGCCGACCGGCGCTACATCGTAGCGGTATTTGCCGGATTTTTCGACGCTCCAGCCCTGCGCCTGCAGCTGTGCGATGCCGGTGTCGGCAAAGCGCAGCCATTCGGCTTCGCCCGCCAGCAGCACGGCGCCCGCCAGGTTTGACAACGGTGGCGCTGCGGCCGGCTTGAAGCCGCGCGCATGCAGCACTGCCAGCGCTTGCGCTTCGGCCGCCGCATCGCGCTCGATGATTTCGGTCATGGCGCCTTTTTGCCGCACCACGCGCTGCGCCGGATCGCACGCGACGCGCACGCCATCGTAGTCGTGGCACAGCACGGCATAATCGACCCGGCGCTGGCCACCGACGGCGTCGGCCAGCAGCGCACTGTCAAGCACCAGCACCGGTTGCGCCAGCACATCGCTGCGCACTCGTTGTGGCAGCGGCTGCGGCAACGGTACCAATTGCTGCAAACCATGCACCAACAGCAATTGCGACACGCGCACCTTGTCATTCGGGTTCAACAGCGGCGCCTGGGCCACCAGCGTCTGCATTTCGGCGGGCGCAATATCGACCCCGCCGCAATCGAGCGCCAGCACGCCGCAACTGAGGTTGTCGATATACCACGGCGGGTCGGTCGGCAACATGAAATCGATCTGTTCGGCGAGCGCCTCAGCGACCGGTTCGGCGCTTGATTTGGCAACGTCGTCGCCCGCCAGCGGGCGCCGGTCCGGCGCCACCACTTGCCAGGCCAAGCGCATCTGCTTACCTTCTTCGCGCCACAAAAGACTGGCTGCGCGCTGCGGGCCAGCCTGCAACGGATAGACCAGGCCATTGCCAACATCGGACCAGGAATTGGACCATAGCAGCTTGCCCTGATCCAGCAGCATCTGTAGCAGCAGCGCGCCGATCCGGCCTTTCGGCTCAGTGGCCGAGACGGTTTGCGCATTCTGGCCGCTGCGCATCGCGACAAAAAAGCGCACCAGGTCTTCATCGCCGGGCGCCATGAAACCGGGCGGCGCCGACAGCAGCGAAAACACTTCGCTGACCGGGCTCGCCGCTGCGACATCGCCATTGGCGCGCAATCGCGCCTTGTACAGCGATAGCGCGACATGGCGCCCGCCGCTATTAGGTGCCAGCACATAGATCAACCGTTGCGGTTGCACTCTGGAGTCGAGCGCGCCCAGATCCGCCTTCGGATGCACTACCGCGTCAACACGCTGCAGCCACGTCGCCACCGCTGGCGACAATGCGGCGCTGTCAATTCTTGTTTCAATGGATAGCTCGCGAGCAGGAACGATGGGGCGCATGGGATCAGGGTACAGGAGGAGTCAAAAAACGGGCAGACGACATTATCCGTCATACCGCCAGACACCGGGCCAAGGTAGCTGAAAATCGTGCCGGGCCGGCCCGGGTTTGTCATTGCACAGTCCATTTGCGCTGTCAAGATTGGCGTCAGCGCGCCGATTCGGTATCATTCCCCGCTCGACTGTCCAGGAAAATCCCATGCTGCCTTCCATCGAACAACGCCTCGCCCTCGAACTCGCCGCCAAGCCGGTCCAGGTTGCCGCCGCCATCGCCCTGCTCGACGATGGCGCGACGGTCCCCTTCATCGCGCGCTACCGCAAGGAAGCGACCGGCGGCCTCGACGACATTCAGCTGCGCCTGTTAGAGGAGCGGCTGCGCTACCTGCGCGAACTTGAAGAGCGGCGCGCCACGATTCTGGCCTCGATCATCGAGCAGGGCAAGATGACGCCAGCGCTGCTCGATGCGCTGCAGCACGCGGTCGACAAGACCCGGCTGGAAGACTTGTACCTGCCGTACAAACAGAAGCGCCGCACGCGGGCTCAGATTGCCATCGAAGCGGGCCTGACGCCGCTGGCCGATGGACTGCTGGCCGACCCGACGCTGGAACCGGAACTTGAAGCGACAAAATATCTGCGCGACGCATTTGTCAGCGCCGACGGCAACAATGCTGGCGTGCTCGATGCCAAGGCGGCGCTGGACGGCGCGCGCCAGATCCTGATGGAGCGCTTCGCCGAAGATGCAAGCTTGCTGCAGGCACTGCGCGACTACGTGCAAGAGCACGGCGTACTGGAATCAAAAGTCATCGCAGGCAAGCAAGATGCCGGTGAAAAATTTTCCGATTATTTCGATTATTCAGAAACAATTTCCAGCGTACCGTCACACCGCGCGCTGGCCTTGCTGCGCGGACGGCGCGAGGAAATTCTCGATGTCGCGCTGCGCCTCGATACCGAAGCGGAAAAACTGAAATGGGATGCGCCGCATAATCCGTGCGAAAGCCGCATCGCAGCGCGCTTTGGCATCAAGAACCTGGGCCGCGCGGCCGACAAATGGCTCACCGACACGGCGCGCTGGACCTGGCGCGTGAAGAGCTTCATGCACCTGGAAACGGAATTGATGGGGGCGCTACGCGAGCGCGCCGAACTTGATGCGATCAATGTCTTCGCACTGAACCTGAAGGCGCTGCTGCTGGCTGCGCCGGCCGGTCCGCGCGCGACCATGGGGCTCGATCCTGGCTTGCGTACCGGCGTCAAGGTGGCAGTCGTCGACGCCACCGGCAAGGTGCTCGATACGGCCGTGATCTATCCGCACCAGCCGAAGAACGACTGGGACGGCGCCTTGCACCTGCTGGCCAAACTCGCTGAAAAGCATCAGGTCTCGTTGATTTCGATCGGCAACGGCACCGCGTCGCGCGAAACGGACAAGCTGGCCCAGGACTTGATCAAGGCCAGGCCCGAATTGAAGCTGACCAAGATCGTCGTATCCGAAGCGGGCGCGTCGGTCTATTCGGCGTCCGAATTCGCATCGCGCGAGTTGCCCGACATGGACGTGACGCTGCGCGGTGCGGTATCGATTGCGCGCCGGCTGCAAGATCCGCTGGCCGAACTGGTCAAGATCGACCCGAAATCGATCGGCGTGGGCCAGTACCAGCACGATGTCGCCCAGACCCGGTTGGCGCGCGCGCTCGACGCCGTCGTCGAGGATTGCGTCAATGCGGTCGGCGTCGACGTCAACACTGCGTCGGCGCCGCTGCTGGCGCGTGTCTCCGGCTTATCTTCCAGTGTGGCGCAAAGCATCGTCACTTACCGCGACATGAAGGGCGCGTTCGCCTCGCGCGCAGCATTGAAAGCGGTACCGCGCCTGGGCGAAAAAACATTCGAACAGGCCGCCGGTTTCCTGCGCGTGATCGGCGGCGACAATCCGCTCGACGCGTCGGCGGTGCATCCGGAATCGTATCCGCTGGTGCAAAAGATCCTGGCCGACATCAAAAAAGACATCAAGGCCGTCATCGGCGAAGGCACGCTGCTGAAAAGCCTGGATCCGGCCAGATATGCGGACGTGCAATTCGGCCTGCCGACGGTCAGCGATATCTTGAAAGAACTGGAAAAACCGGGCCGCGATCCGCGTCCTGAATTCACGACGGCCACCTTCAAGGAAGGCGTCGAAAAGATCAGCGACTTGCGCCCGGACATGATCCTCGAAGGCGTCGTCACCAACGTCGCCGCGTTCGGCGCCTTCGTTGACATCGGCGTGCATCAGGATGGCCTGGTGCATATTTCGGCGCTGTCCGGCAATTTCGTCAAGGATCCCCACACCGTCGTCAAGGCCGGCCAGGTGGTGCGCGTAAAGGTGCTGGAAATCGATGAAAAGCGCAAGCGCATCGCGCTGACGATGCGCTTGACCGACAGCGCCCCGCAAGCGGGCAGCGCGCTCGAACAGCGCGCCGACAGAAACGACCGCAAGCATCTAGCCCAGCATCAGCAAAAGCAAGCAGCTCCGGCGGCCGGTGGCAGCATGGCCGCCGCGTTCGCCAAATTGCGCGGCTAGAGAAACCCCGGCAGAAGCGCGATCAGGGTCTGCCGGCAGTGCGGTGGAGCGCACTCGCGACGGTCCGTCGCACCAGCGGCCGCGTTTTCTTATAAAATGGTGACATTCAACCGATTTTCATTACTTCACCGAGGCAGACATGAGCGACGTACAAACCTGGATCAAAGAAACCGTGACGAGCGCACCGGTCGTGCTGTTCATGAAAGGCACGGCCCAATTCCCGCAATGCGGATTCTCCGGCCGCGCGATTCAGATCCTGAAGACTTGCGGTGTCGAAAAGATCGCCACCGTCAATGTGCTCGATGACCCGGAAGTACGCCAGGGCATCAAGGACTTTTCGAACTGGCCTACCGTTCCGCAGCTGTACATCAACGGCGAATTCATCGGTGGCTCCGACATCATGAATGAAATGTTCGAGTCCGGCGAACTGAAGACACTGATCGATGCCTGATAGCACTCACCGTCCCCGCGCCACGCGACTGGTCATCGCAATCACCGGCGCCACTGGCGCCGTATATGGTGTGCGGCTGCTGCAGCAATTACATGCCACGCCGGGTGTCGAGACACATCTGATCGTGTCAGATGCGGCGTTGCTGACGCTGCATCAGGAAACCGGCATGCAGCGCAAGGAAGTCGAAGCGCTGGCGCATGTCGTACACAAGGCGCGCGATATCGGCGCCTCGATCGCCAGCGGCTCCTTTCAATCGGACGGCATGGTCGTCGCGCCATGCTCGATGAAGACGCTGGCGTCGGTCGCGCACGGATTGTCCGACAATCTGATCGCGCGCGCTGCCGACGTGGTGCTGAAAGAGCGCCGCCGTCTGGTGCTGATGGTGCGCGAGACGCCGTTCAATCTGGCCCACCTGCGCAACATGACGGCGGTAACCGAGATGGGCGGCATCATTTTTCCACCGCTGCCAAGCTTCTATCACCATCCGGCCAGCATCGCCGAAATGGTGGACCAGACGCTGGCGCGCGTGATCGATCTGTTCGGCATCGAGCACGACATGTCCCCACGCTGGGGCGGCTTGAAGGCGGCTTGAAGGCCGTCTGAAATCATCATGCAGTAACTCAAGCGTAGCGGCACAGGGCCTGAACACAACAGTTCATGCTCTGTGCCGCCATTGAAACGTCACACCTTCCCGAACGGATCGGCGCTGGCTTTTTTCAGATCCCTGGCTTCCTCGACCATGCGGCGCTGGGCGATCCGCTTGCGCAGCACTTGCGCATGCTGCGCAGCAGTCATCGGTGGCACTGTCATCAAATCTTTTAATTGCGCGATATTGCTATAGTTGTTTTTCATATGGCGGCTCAGTGGCTGGGCTCCGTAGTCAATGGCTAAAGTCTGACAATATTGATTATGGGCCACTATTGGCAGCAGTGCTCACACCATCGATGTTTGCATAAAAGAACGCACCACAAACCCGTCTGGGTTGTCTTTTCTTGCATTCGATTGCCAAGACTGCAGCAGCCCGAGTCCCTGCGCCAGGCAGGCAACAAGCCTATCTGTGCTGGTTCGCGCGCATCAACAGCCCGATGAACTCGCGCGCAATCTGGCGATGATGCTCATCGAGGCGGCGCAAATCGGCGATCAATTTGACGTCGGCAGATTCAAAATGCGGCGCCAGAGCACCCGCCCGGACAGTGGCATCCAGCGCGCCGCCAAAGCGCAG
>JBLHNV010000035.1:0-13396 GCA_047623125.1 Janthinobacterium sp.
TTCCGGCATCCTGGCGATCCGCGCCGCCGTGTCGGCCAAGGTCAACATCACCTACAAGATCCTGTTCAATGATGCCGTCGCGATGACCGGCGGCCAGGAATTCGACGGACCGCTCAGTCCCGCCATCATTTCGCGCCAGATCGCCGCCGAAGGCGTCGGTCCGATCATCGTTGTCACCGACGAGCCGGACAAATATCCGGCCGGCTATGACTGGGCGCCTGGCGTCACAGTGCGCCACCGCACGGAACTCGATGCGGTGCAACGCGAATTGCGCGAACTGGCCGGCGTGTCGGCGATGATCTACGATCAGACGTGTGCATCGGAGAAGCGCCGGCGTCGCAAGCGCAATGCCTATCCGGATCCGGCCAAGCGCGCCGTCATCAATGAAGCGGTATGCGAAGGTTGCGGCGATTGCAGCGTGCAATCGAATTGCCTGTCGGTCGAACCATTGGAAACCGAACTGGGGCGCAAGCGCCAGATCAATCAGTCATCGTGCAACAAGGATTTTTCCTGTGTGAGCGGGTTTTGCCCGAGCTTTGTGACCGTCGAAGGCGGCACGCTGAGGAAGCCGAAGAAGGCGGCGGCTGCCGAACATCCAGCGGTGTTGCCGACGCCGCAGATTCCGGGTACGGAGCAACCGTTTGGCATTCTGGTGACTGGCATCGGCGGCACCGGCGTCGTCACCGTCGGTCAGATCCTGGCGATGGCTGCGCATATCGAAGGCAAAGGTTCGTCGGTGCTGGACATGAGCGGCCTGGCCCAGAAAGGCGGGCCAGTGATGTCGCATGTGCGCCTGGCCGACCATCAGCAAGATATCCATGCAACGCGCGTCGGTACCGGCGCAGCCGATCTGGTGATCGGCTGCGACCTGATCGTCACCGCCAGCGGCGACGCCTTGTCGCGCATGGGCGAGGGCCGCACATACGCGGCGATCAATTCGACCGTTGCCGCGACTGCCGCCTTCGTCAGAAACCCCGACTGGCAATTTCCAGGCGCGTCATCGCAAGCCGGGATCGTCCAGGCTTGCGGCCCTGAGCAGGTTGATTTCATCGATGCCGGCCAGATCGCGACCGCGTTGATGGGGGACGCGATCGCGACCAACATGTTCATGCTCGGCTATGCGTGGCAAAAGGGCCGCGTGCCGTTGCAGGCAGCATCGATCATGCAGGCGATCGAATTGAACGATGTTGCTGTCAGCTTCAACAAGACGGCCTTCCAATGGGGCCGCAGCGCCGCGCACGATCCGGCCGCAGTGGTGCGTCTGGCCGCGCCAGCCCAGGTAATCGAGTTCAGGCGCACGCAGACGCTGGATCAGGTCATTGCCAGGCGCATCGAATTGCTGAGCGCTTACCAGAACGCCGCCTATGCGCAGCGCTACAAGGATCTGGTCGATCAGGTGCGGGTGTGCGAAAGTGCGCTTGATCAACCGGGGCATTTACGCTTGACGGAAGCGGTCGCGCATTACTGGTACAAGCTGATGGCATACAAGGATGAATATGAAGTGGCGCGGCTGTACACCGACGGCGCTTTTACGGCCAAGGTGAGCGCGATGTTCGAAGGCGATATCAAGCTCAAGTTCCATCTGGCGCCGCCGCTGCTGGCCAGGTTCGATGCCAGCGGTCACGTGATCAAGCAGGAATTTGGCCCGTGGATAATGAAGGCGTTCGGTGTGCTGGCGAGATTGAAGGGGCTGCGCGGCACGCCGTTCGACCTTTTCGGCTACAGCGCCGAGCGCAAGATGGCGCGCGCGCTGATCGTGCAATACCGCCACAGCGTGCTGGCGCTGTTGCCGCGCCTGTCAAAGGACAATCTGGCGCAGGCGGTGGCCATTGCCAGCATCCCGGAAGAGATGCGTGGCTATGGCCATGTCAAGGCGCGCCACGTCAAGGCGGCGCAGGAAAAAGCTGCGCTCTTGAACGCTGCTTTCGATGCACCCGTGGTTCGCAAAGTCAGCCATGTCGACCAGTCCGGCAGCGCGCCGCACGTAGTCTGATTCAAGGCCGGTGATCTGTCGCCTAGCCTGGCTGCAGGTTGATCGTGCCCGGCACACTGCCGGTCATCGAGCACGGCTCGTCGTCGAACGCGATGTCGCCTTGCGCGCTGGCAACGCCATCGATCTTCAGGTCGGCAAAGCCGAACAAGTCGCGATCCATCAAGTGCGATGGCACGACCGTCGACAGCGACGAAAAAATGCTTTCGACGCGGCCCGGAAATTTCTTTTCCCAGTCGCGCATCAAGCCCTTGATTTGCTTGCGCTGCAAGTTCTCTTGCGAGCCGCACAAGTCGCACGGAATGATCGGGAATCGCTTGACCTTGGCATAACGCTCGGAATCTTCTTCCTTCACGTACGCCATCGGCCGGATCACGATGTGCTTGCCGTCATCCGATTGCAGTTTGGCCGGCATGGCCTTCAGCTTGCCACCGAAAAACATGTTCAGGAAAAAGGTTTCCAGGATGTCGTCGCGGTGGTGACCCAGCGCGATCTTGGTGGCCCCCAGCTCGTCGGCGACCCGGTACAAGATGCCGCGCCGCAGCCTCGAGCACAGCGAACACGTGGTTTTTCCTTCCGGAATGAGGCGCTTGACGATGCTGTAGGTATCCTGGTTTTCGATGTGGAACGCCACGCCGAGTTTCGTCAGATAGGCTGGCAATATGTCGGCCGGAAAGTTCGGCTGCTTCTGGTCGAGGTTGACAGCGATGATCTCGAAATTGATCGGTGCGCGCTCGCGCAGCGTCATCAGGATGTCGAGCAGCGCGTAACTGTCCTTGCCGCCGGACAGGCACACCATGACCTTGTCGCCGTCTTCGATCATGTTGAAGTCGCCGATCGCTTGCCCGACTTGGCGGCACAAGCGCTTGTGCAACTTGTTGTTTTCGTGCGCGATTTTTTCAGCCGATCGGGTATCGACTTGCGCTTGAGCCGCTGACGGATCGGTCACTTTCGCTGCAGCGGCTGACGGATCGATCAATCGGGCCTGGTTCATTCCGTATCCTTGATGCGGAACACTTCGACGCCGACGCCTTCGCAATCGGGATACACGTCCGGTTTCATCGTCGACACCCGTGCCGCGCGCACGCGCGGATGGGCCAGCATCGCGGCCACGACATCGTCGCACAGGCTTTCTTGCAGATGGATATGGCCGTGCGCCAGACGCTGGGCGATGGTTTCTCGCATGAAGTCGTAATCGACGACTTCGTCCAGGTTGTCGGCCAATGGCGTCGACAGCGCCAGCGGGATATACAGATCGACGTTGATCAGCACGCGCTGCTCGCCCTTTTTTTCGAAATCGTGGACGCCGATGTTAATCAGCACTTCATAGTTGCGCAGGAACAAGCGGCGGCAATCGGCCAGGCGGGGGTGGGACAGTACTGACGACATGGTGTGACCTTTGTGGAGAAATGATTTATGGAGTAATAGCTACGATGTGAACATCACATCGCGTCGCAGCGGAATCAAATGCTGGCCACCGTCGACCAGCAAAGTGGTGCCGGTCAGCGCCCGCGCGCTGGCGACATAGCAGACGCTGTCTGCGACATCATCTGGCGTGCTGGAGCGCCCCAGCGGCGTGGCTTGATGCGCCTGCTGGAACTCGGCCTCGCTTTGTGTGCCGGACACCAGCGTGATGCCAGGCGCAATGCCGACCACTCTTACCTTGGGCGCGAGCGCCTGGGCCAGCAGCGTCGTGGCCGTGTGCAAAGCTGCTTTGGACAAGGTGTACGATAAAAAATCCGGATTCAGATTGTACAGTTTCTGGTCGAGCAAGTTGATGACGACCGCTTGCTGTCCCTGCGGCGTGGCAGCGTGCAAACTCTGGGCCAGCAAGATCGGCGCAGCCAGATTGGCGTGCATGTGGGCATCGAGGCGCGTCATCGAAAAATCTTCCGCGCTGTCGTAATCGAACAGCGACGCATTATTGACCACGCAAGTTACCGGGCCGAGCGCGGTAACCGCGCGCCTCAGCAGCATTTTGACTGCCGCTTCGTCGGCCAGGTCGCATTTTAGCGCGACGACGCGCCGGCCCAGCGCCAGTATCTCGGCGACGACCGTTTGCGCCGCCTGTTCCGACGTGTGGAAGTGCAGCGCAATATCCCAGCCATCGCGTGCCAGCGCCAGTGCGATGGCGCGTCCGAGGCGGCGCGCGGCCCCCGTCACGAGGGCGACTCTGGTTACGGGCTGCTCATCGGCTTGCGTCGTTTGCTGCAGTGTTTGTTGACTCATTGCTTGACTCTTTGTTGATTCATTTGTCGACCCTTCTGACCCGCCTGTGACGGGGTGACGGTTGATGTTTGTCGTGGCTAAAAATGCCGATCCGCTACAATGACGGCATGTCTCTTCCCGCCCCCTCTAGTGACGCGCTGGCCGCGTCTGACGCACTGCAACGCCTGATTGCAGCCGAAATCGAACGCCATTCGGGCACGATTCCATTCGAGCGCTACATGGAACTGGCGCTGTATGCGCCTGATCTGGGCTATTACAGTGGCGGCGCCGCAAAACTGGGTAAGGATGGTGATTTTACAACCTCTCCTGAAATGACGCCGTTGTTCGGCGCCGCGCTGGCGCAGGTGGCAATTGCCATTATGGCCCAAAGCGCGCCGCAGATCCTCGAATTCGGTGCTGGCACCGGCGCACTGGCGCGCGACATGCTGACTGAATTGAAGCGCGCCGGAGTCCGTGTCGAGCGCTACGCGATTGTCGAATTGTCGGGCGAATTGCGTGCACGCCAGGAACTGGCATTGCGCGACTTCCCGCAAGTGGTCTGGCTGGATGACTTTCCGCCGGCTTTTGATGGTGTCGTGATCGGCAACGAGGTACTCGATGCGATGCCGGTGAGCCTGGTCAGGAAGACGGATGCCAGCTGGTGTGAGTTGCAAGTTGGCATCACGGACGGGGCCTTCGGTTTTCAGGCGACGGCGGCTGGTGCGCCATTGATGGCGCAGATACTGAGCCAGATTCCGGACGCTGGCAGTTTGCCCGATGGTTACATGACCGAGGTCCATGGCGTCGCTTGCGGCTTTATCGCATCGTTGGCGCGCATGTTGAAGGCCGGCAATGCTGGCGCCGCGATCCTGATCGACTATGGCTTTCCGGCCCACGAATATTATTTTGATCAGCGCGCCAGCGGCACGCTGATGTGCCATTACCGCCACCATGCGCATGCCGATCCATTTTACCTGCCGGGCTTGCAAGACATCACGGCTCATGTCGACTTCACCGCAATGGCCGTGGCGGCTCAGGATGGCGGACTCGATGTGTTGGCGTACATGAGTCAGGCGTCGTTTCTGATCGGCGCTGGCATCGGTGACTTATTGCTGCGCACCGACCCGCAAGATGCGGCGGCATATCTGCCGCAGGCGAATGCACTGCACAAGCTGATGTCGCCAGCGGAGATGGGAGAATTGTTCAAGGTGCTGGTGCTGGGGCAAGCAATGGTATTGCCGCCGCAGTTGCACGCTGGCGATCGCAGTCACCGTCTGTAATGGCTGCAGCGTACGACAGGGACGGCGTGATGGCAGCGGCAATCAGGCGGTGCGGGTATCGATCAAGCCCGGCCATCTCACTGTGCGTCATCCGTGTGTCGATCTCGAGCCGGGACAGACCGGTTCGTCGATGGTCCCGAGTGTCGTTTTCAGCATAACGATGCCCTGTTTCTCGCAATCCGGCGGCAAGGCAAGAAACACGCGTGCAAAGATTGCCTTGCTCAGGCCCGACGCGCCCGACTGCGGGTGTGCATCAGTTCCACGATGTTGTCCTTTCAAAAAAGCGCGGTTCAGGTTTGTTCCGCCTCAGCTTGCCCGTGCGCCTCGGCCTGGCGTAGCGAAGTGACCCTGAGTTGACGCTGCGCCAGTGACGCCAGCGCCCCCGCTCCGGGTCAGTGCGGATGGCATGGCATCCGGCTTGCAAACCAAAATGGACGATGCATGAACTTGCCCTTGCGCATAGTGGATCATTGCGGTTAAAATCATGGCCCGAAGCAAGGCATTTCAATCATATAAGCAACATTTTTTTTGCAAGTATGATTGACAACGTTGTTGCCATGCTTCATAATCTGCGGTTCCTCGCGGAGGGGTGGCCGAGTGGTTAAAGGCGGCAGACTGTAAATCTGCTCACTATGTGTACGCTGGTTCGAACCCAGCCCCCTCCACCAAGTTTATTGCAGGAAATAATGCAGCTGATGCAGTGAATGAATCTCGCGGGTGTAGCTCAATGGTAGAGCAGAAGCCTTCCAAGCTTACGACGAGGGTTCGATTCCCTTCACCCGCTCCATGTTTCCCGTCAGATGCGAGTTTTTCATCGCGCATTACAAGCCCTTGTAGCTCAGTGGTAGAGCACTCCCTTGGTAAGGGAGAGGTCACGTGTTCGATCCACGTCAAGGGCACCAGAATTCGCAGTAAGCGGTATCGGTAGCAAATCAATCGTCGGGCTTTCGCCTGGGCAGTCTCATCAAATCGTTAGGAGTGCAACATGGCAAAAGTAAAATTCGAACGAACCAAGCCACACGTTAACGTGGGCACGATCGGCCACGTCGATCATGGCAAGACCACGCTGACAGCTGCTATCGCAACCGTGTTGGCGAAGAAATTCGGCGGCGAAGCAAAAGCCTACGATCAGATCGATGCAGCGCCGGAAGAAAAAGCGCGCGGTATCACGATCAACACCGCTCACGTCGAGTACGAAACAACAGCGCGTCACTACGCACACGTTGATTGCCCAGGCCACGCCGACTACATCAAGAACATGATCACAGGTGCCGCGCAGATGGATGGCGCGATCCTGGTGTGTTCGGCTGCCGATGGCCCGATGCCACAAACCCGCGAGCACATTTTGCTGGCGCGTCAAGTGGGTGTTCCGTACATCATCGTGTTCCTGAACAAATGCGATCTGGTCGACGATGAAGAGTTGCTGGAACTGGTCGAAATGGAAGTGCGCGAGCTGTTGTCGAAGTACGACTTCCCAGGCGACGATGTGCCAATCATCAAGGGTTCGGCCCGTATGGCACTGGAAGGCGCCGAAGGCGAAATGGGCGTTGACTCCGTACTGCGTCTGGCCGATGCGTTGGACAGCTACATCCCTACGCCAGAGCGCGCAGTCGATGGTGCTTTCCTGATGCCAGTCGAAGACGTGTTCTCGATCTCCGGTCGCGGCACTGTTGTGACCGGTCGTATCGAGCGCGGCATTGTCAAGGTCGGCGAAGAGATCGAAATCATCGGTATCCGCGATACGGTCAAGACGACTTGCACCGGCGTTGAAATGTTCCGCAAGTTGCTCGATCAAGGTATGGCCGGCGACAACGTCGGACTGCTGTTGCGCGGCACCAAGCGCGAAGACGTCGAGCGCGGTCAAGTATTGGCCAAGCCAAACTCGATCAAGCCACACAACCATTTCACCGGCGAGATCTATGTCTTGTCGAAAGATGAAGGCGGCCGTCATACGCCATTCTTCAACAACTATCGTCCTCAGTTCTACTTCCGTACTACGGATGTGACTGGTTCGATCGAGTTGCCAGCAGACAAAGAAATGGTCATGCCAGGCGATAACGTGTCGATCACTGTCAAGCTGATCAACCCGATCGCGATGGAAGAAGGCCTGCGTTTCGCTATTCGTGAAGGCGGTCGTACCGTCGGCGCCGGTGTCGTTGCCAAGATTTTGAGCGAAGCCAGCAAGTAAGCAGGCATCGACCAGGATTGTTTCCGCCATCCGAACCGAGAGCATTCCCGGTTCGGATGGCGCAAGGACCGGCATCAATGCTATGATGCCGGTCCTGTAGTCATTACCCATTGCCGCGCGTGGCAAGTACACCCGGCTCGTTCTTTTAAGGAATACCATGTCCGCACCAAATCAAAAAATTCGCATCCGTCTGAAAGCATTCGATTACAAGTTGATCGATCAGTCGGCGCTGGAAATCGTTGAAACAGCCAAGCGCACCGGTGCCGTGGTCAAGGGTCCAGTGCCTTTGCCTACCCGCATTCAGCGTTTTGACGTGCTGCGTTCCCCGCACGTCAACAAGACTTCGCGCGATCAGTTTGAAATCCGCACCCACCAGCGCCTGATGGACATCGTCGATCCAACCGACAAAACGGTTGATGCACTGATGAAGCTGGACTTGCCAGCTGGCGTCGATGTAGAAATCAAGCTGCAATAAGAAATATGGGCGCTGCGGCGAGTGATTGCCGCAGCGCCGTGATGGGCCGGGTGGGCGCGCAGCGTTTTCCCGGCCCCGATCACGTCTGGCGCACCTGTTGCAGCAGCTTGACATACCCTGTGGTTACTTGTTGCGTCAAGCATTATTACCGGTTATAATTGCCGGCTTCGGTATGGATTCGTTTGAGTCTATACGTTACTTAGTTGTATAACAGTCAGCCCCGCCCAATCGCAGGCGGGAATGGAGAAAAAATGAGCCTAGGCCTACTCGGTCGCAAGGTTGGTATGATGCGCATCTTCACGCCTGAAGGGGGTTCAATCCCTGTCACCGTGCTGGACGTATCTAACAACCGTGTTGCGCAAATCAAAACTCCTGAAACAGATGGTTACTCCGCTGTTCAGGTCGCATTCGGTCAACGTCGCGCTTCCCGCGTGACCAAGCCAGTTGCGGGTCACCACGCCAAAGCGGGCGTTGAAGCCGGTACTCTGTTGAAAGAGTTCCGCGTCGACGCCGTCAAGGCTGCCGAACTGAAAGCTGGCGATGTTGTCGCCGCTTCGCTGTTCGAAGTCGGTCAAAAGATCGACGTGCAAGGTATCACTATCGGTAAGGGTTACGCCGGCGTCATCAAGCGTTACCACTTCAGTTCCGGTCGCGCTACCCACGGTAACTCCCTTTCGCACAATGTTCCAGGCTCCATCGGTATGGCGCAAGATCCAGGTCGTGTTTTTCCTGGTAAGCGCATGACCGGTCACCTCGGTGACGTTGCACGTACGATTCAAAACCTCGAAGTCGCCCGCATTGACACCGAACGCCAGTTGTTGTTGGTCAAGGGTGCTGTTCCAGGCGCGAAAAATGGTCAGGTCGTCGTTTCGCCAGCCATCAAAACCAAAGCAAAGAAGGGAGCTTAAACGATGGAACTCAAGCTTCTGAATGCGCAAGGTCAGGCCGGCTCCAACGTCGTCGCTGCTGATACTATTTTCGGCCGTGATTACAACGAAGCGCTGATCCACCAAGTCGTCATTGCCTATCAAGCCAATGCCCGCGGTGGTAATCGCAAGCAAAAAGACCGTGAGGAAGTTCACCACACGACGAAAAAGCCATGGCGCCAAAAAGGCACCGGACGCGCGCGTGCTGGTATGTCTTCATCGCCATTGTGGCGCGGCGGCGGACGGATTTTCCCGAACTCGCCTGAAGAGAATTTCACCCACAAAGTGAACAAAAAGATGTATCGCGCAGGTATCTGCTCGATTCTGTCCCAGTTGGCCCGTGAAGGTCGCCTGACTGTTATCGACGATCTGACAATTGACGCGCCAAAGACCAAGCTCTTGTCGCAAAAATTGACAGGCATGGGTTTTGAATCCGTGCTGGTGATCACCGATACGCTCAACGAAAATCTGGAGTTGGCATCGCGCAATCTGCCGCACGTACTCGTCGTTGAGCCACGTCACGCTGATCCACTGTCGCTGGTGTTCTACAAAAAGATCCTGATCACCAAGTTGGCATTGGCGAAGATTGAGGAGATGTTGGCATGAGCGCGATTTTGAAACATAGCGAAGAACGCTTGATGAAGGTGCTGTTGGCGCCGGTCATTTCCGAAAAGGCCACCATGGTCGCGGAAAAGAACGAGCAAATTGTATTCCGCGTACTGCCGGATGCAACCAAGCCCGAAATCAAGGCAGCAGTTGAGCTGCTGTTCAAGGTTGAAGTCCTGTCCGTGCAAACGGCTAACCGTCAAGGTAAGCAAAAGCGCACCGGCAAATTCAACGGCCGTCGCAACCATACCAAGCGTGCTTTCGTGTGCCTGAAGTCCGGCCAGGAAATCAACTTCTCCGAGGAGGCTGCATAATGGCACTCGTTAAGATGAAACCAACCTCACCAGGCCGTCGTGGCATGGTGAAGGTAGTGAATCCCGACCTGTACAAGGGTCGTCCGTTCGCTGCTCTGGTTGAAAAGAAATCAAAGACCGCTGGTCGTAACAACAACGGTCATATCACCACCCGCCATATCGGCGGTGGTCATAAGCAACACTATCGCTTGGTCGACTTCAAGCGCAACAAGGATGGCATTCCGGCCAAGGTTGAGCGTATCGAATACGATCCAAACCGCACCGCGAACATCGCCCTGTTGTGCTACGCAGACGGTGAGCGCCAGTACATCATCGCAACCAAAGGCATGGCCGTTGGTGACTCGTTGATGAATGGTTCGGAAGCCCCTATCAAGTCGGGTAACTGCCTGCCTTTGCGCAATATCCCGGTTGGCACGACGATGCATTGCGTCGAAATGCTGCCAGGTAAAGGTGCTCAGATGGCGCGTAGCGCCGGCGCAGGCGTGGTCTTGATGGCCCGCGAAGGTGTCTACGCTCAGGTGCGCTTGCGCTCCGGCGAAGTGCGTCGCGTTCACATCGAGTGCCGTGCAACTATTGGTGAAGTCGGTAACGGCGAACACAGTCTGCGGAAAATCGGTAAAGCTGGCGCGATGCGCTGGCGCGGTGTTCGTCCTACCGTTCGCGGTGTGGTCATGAACCCGGTCGATCACCCGCACGGCGGTGGTGAAGGTAAAACAGCAGCTGGTCGTCATCCAGTTTCGCCGTGGGGCCAACAGACGAAGGGTAAGAAGACACGCCGCAACAAGCGCACGTCTTCTATGATCGTCTCGCGCCGTGGCAAGAAATAAGGGGTAAAACATGACACGTTCATTGAAAAAAGGGCCGTTTTGTGACGCCCACCTGGTGAAAAAAGTCGAAACCGCGCAAGCGATCAAAGACAAAAAGCCAATCAAAACATGGTCGCGCCGCTCGACCATCATGCCAGACTTCATCGGCCTGACGATCGCGGTGCACAACGGCAAGCTTCACGTGCCTGTGTATGTTTCCGAGAACATGGTCGGGCACAAGCTCGGCGAGTTCGCGCTGACCCGCACGTTCAAAGGTCACGCTGCCGATAGAAAGGCTAAGAGATAATGGAAACCAAAGCTATTCTGAAGGGTGTGCGCCTGTCCGACCAAAAAGGTCGTCTGGTTGCTGATCAGATCCGCGGCAAGAAGGTTGATGCTGCGCTGAACATCCTGCAATTCAGCCCAAAAAAAGGTGCTGCGATCATCAAACGTGTGCTTGAGTCCGCTATTGCGAACGCCGAGCACAACGATGGCGCCGACATCGACGAGCTGAAAGTAACGACGATCTACGTCGAAAAGGGTCCTGTCCTGAAGCGCTTTACTGCACGCGCCAAAGGTCGGGGTGATCGTATCTCGAAACAATCCTGTCACATTTACGTGACTGTCGGTAACTAAGGGGTCACGATGGGACAGAAGATACATCCAACAGGCTTTCGCCTTTCAGTCACGCGCAATTGGGCGTCACGTTGGTACGCTGGCAATAGCAATTTTGCCGCGATGCTCAACGAAGACCTGAAAGCTCGTGCTTACCTGAAGAAAAAACTGAAGAACGCTTCCGTTGGTCGCGTCGTCATCGAGCGTCCTGCAAAGAACGCGCGTTTCACCATCTACAGCTCCCGTCCGGGTGTTGTGATTGGTAAAAAAGGCGAAGACATCGAAGTGCTGAAGACCGCCCTGGCTAAAATCATGGGTGTGCCGGTGCATGTGAATATCGAAGAAATTCGCAAGCCTGAAATTGATTCGCAACTGATCGCCGATTCGATTTCTCAGCAGCTGGAAAAACGGATCATGTTCCGTCGCGCCATGAAGCGCGCAATGCAAAATGCAATGCGCCTGGGTGCTCTCGGTATCAAGATCATGTCGTCCGGTCGCTTGAACGGTATCGAAATCGCACGTAAAGAGTGGTATCGCGAAGGCCGCGTGCCTCTGCATACACTGCGCGCCGATATCGACTATGGCACCAGCGAAGCTTCAACCACTTACGGCATCATCGGTGTCAAGGTGTGGGTATACAAGGGTGATCGCGCACCAAACGGTGATGCGCCAACCATTGATACGCCGCCTGATGAGAGGAAGAGCCGTGGTCCGCGCCGCGACGATGGCAAGCCTACTGGCCGCCCACGTACCGCTGCACCTGGGAAACCAACAACAGCACCAGGTGTTGCACGCGTCCGCGCTGCCGTTAAACCGGCCGCTGCTGTTGCTGCACCAGCTGAGAAAGCAGGAGAATAATCATGCTGCAACCAGCACGCAGGAAGTATCGTAAAGAGCAGAAGGGCCGTAACACCGGCATTTCCCACTCGCGCGGCACAGCCGTCTCGTTTGGTGAATTCGGTTTGAAGGCCGTTGGTCGCGGTCGCCTGACGGCGCGCCAGATCGAAGCCGCACGTCGCGCAATGACACGTCACATCAAGCGCGGTGGCCGTATCTGGATCCGGGTTTTCCCGGACAAGCCAATCTCGAACAAGCCGGCAGAAGTTCGTATGGGTAACGGTAAAGGTAACCCGGAGTACTACGTCGCTGAAATTCAGCCAGGCAAAGTGCTGTACGAAATGGATGGCGTGGATGAAGCGCTGGCACGGGAAGCTTTCCGTCTTGCCGCATCTAAACTGCCACTGGCGACGACGTTTGTCATCCGCCAAGTCGGCCAATAACAGGAGTTGAATATGAAAGCAACTGAACTCCGCGGCAAAGACCAGGCAGCTCTGCAAACAGAGCTGAATGATTTGTTGAAGGCACAGTTCGGCATGCGGATGCAAATCGCGACGCAACAGCTGAGCAACACTTCGCAACTCAAGAAGGTACGCCGCGATATCGCGCGTGTGAAGACGGTCATGAATACGAAGGAAGCCATATGAACGATACAGTGAAAAAGCCGCTCAAGCGCACGCTGATCGGTAAAGTGGTCTCCGATAAAATGGACAAGACCGTCACCGTTCTGATCGAACGCCATGTCAAGCACCCTTTGTACGGCAAAATCATCATGCGCTCGAACAAGTATCACGCGCATGACGAGACAAACCAGGTCAAAGCCGGCGACATGGTAGAGATCCAGGAAGGTCGCCCGATCTCGAAAACCAAAGCGTGGACTGTTACTCGGGTTGTGCAAGCTGCACAAGTTGTTTAATTAGTCCTTGCAGGCCCGGTCTTAGTATGCAATACTAGCGGGCTTCGTTCAAGTAGTGCCGCAAATTGTCTTTCTACAGGCAGTAGGCAGCGGTCAGCGATGTATGAAGGTCATGCACCCAAACAGTTTCGCTCTTCATGAGCGGCTCTGACGGGACCAAGACTGACCGCGGGTCTGCAGTGTGTGGATTCTTCGGCTTAAGTTGGGAAAGAGAATATATGATTCAAACTGAAAG
>JBLHNV010000036.1:0-13181 GCA_047623125.1 Janthinobacterium sp.
CCATCCGTTGGGGTGGCGACAACGTGATGGACTTGTCGACCGGCAAGCACATTCATGAAACGCGTGAATGGATCATCCGCAATTCGCCAGTGCCGATCGGCACCGTGCCGATTTACCAGGCGCTGGAAAAGGTCAATGGCAAGGCCGAGGATCTGACGTGGGAAATCTTCCGCGACACCTTGATCGAGCAAGCCGAGCAAGGCGTCGATTACTTTACGATCCATGCCGGCGTGCTGCTGCGCTACGTGCCGCTGACGGCCAAGCGCCTGACCGGCATCGTTTCCCGCGGCGGCTCGATCATGGCCAAGTGGTGCCTGGCGCACCATGAGGAATCGTTCTTGTATACACATTTCGATGAAATCTGCGAAATCATGAAAGCCTACGATGTGTCGTTCAGTCTCGGCGACGGCTTGCGCCCCGGTTCAATCTACGACGCCAACGATGAAGCGCAACTGGGCGAATTGAAGACGCTGGGCGAACTGACGCAAGTTGCGTGGAAGCACGACGTGCAAGTGATGATCGAAGGTCCCGGCCACGTGCCGATGCAATTGATCAAGGAAAACATGGAGTTGCAGCTGGAGCAGTGCGGCGAAGCCCCGTTCTATACGCTGGGACCTTTGACGACCGATATCGCGCCCGGTTACGACCATATTACGTCCGGCATCGGCGCCGCCTTGATCGGCTGGTACGGCACCGCGATGCTGTGCTATGTGACACCAAAGGAGCATCTGGGCTTGCCGAACAAGGCCGACGTCAAGGATGGCATCATCACATACAAGATCGCCGCCCATGCAGCCGACCTGGCCAAGGGCCATCCGGGTGCGCAGATTCGCGACAATGCCTTGTCCAAGGCGCGCTTCGAATTTCGCTGGGATGACCAGTTCAACATCGGCCTGGATCCGGACAAGGCGCGTGAATTCCACGACGAAACACTGCCCAAGGATTCGGCCAAGGTAGCCCACTTCTGTTCGATGTGCGGGCCCCATTTCTGCTCGATGAAGATCACGCAGGAAGTGCGCGAATATGCCGCCAAGCAAGGTTTGTCTGACATCCAGGCCCTCAAGCAAGGCATGGAAGTGAAGGCGATCGAGTTCGTCAAGAGCGGCTCGGAACTGTATCGCAAGGTGTAGGCGATGGGCAAAACGATGCAGGAAAGCGGCATGAATACTGAGGCAACGATCGCCAACATCGAGATCGTGCTCAACGGCGCGCCGTACAGCGTGCCGCTGGTGCACACGCTGACGGACCTGATCGATGCTCTGGCGCTATCCAATCAGGCGTTGGCGCTTGCCGTCAACCGCACTGTCGTGCGGCGCCAGGATTGGCCGCAGCAGGTGCTCGCTGGCGGCGACCAGGTTGACATCGTGCGTGCCATCGGCGGCGGCTGACGCCACAATTAAAGGAAAAGACATGACACAGACGAACAATCAAGACCTGCTGACCATCGCAGGAAAAACCTACGCGTCGCGGCTGCTGGTGGGGAGCGGCAAATACCGCGACCTGGCGCAAACGCGCGAAGCGACCGACGCCGCCGGTGCCGACATCATCACGGTGGCGATCCGGCGCGTCAACATCGGCCAGGATCCGAACGCGCCCAGCCTGCTCGATGTGCTGCCGCCCGACCAGTTCACTATCTTGCCGAACACGGCCGGCTGTTACAACGCGAAAGATGCGGTTTACACGCTGCAGATGGCGCGCGAACTGCTGGGTGGGCGAAAATTGGTCAAGTTGGAAGTGCTGGGGGACGAGAAGACGCTGTTCCCGCACATGCCGGAAACGCTGAAGGCGGCTGAAATTCTGGTCAGGGATGGCTTCGATGTGATGGTGTATTGCAGCGACGATCCGATCCAGGCCAAGCTGCTCGAACAAATAGGCTGCGTCGCCGTGATGCCGCTGGCATCCTTGATCGGTTCCGGCATGGGCATCGTGAATCCATGGAATCTGTCCTTGATCATCGAACAGGCGACTGTGCCGGTGCTGGTCGACGCTGGTGTCGGCACCGCGTCCGACGCGGCGATCGCGATGGAACTGGGCTGCGACGGCGTGCTGATGAACAGCGCGATCGCCTGCGCGCAGGATCCGGTGCGAATGGCGCGCGCGATGCGCCTCGCCGTGCAAGCCGGGCGCGAAGCGTATCTGGCCGGGCGCATGCCGAAGCGGATGATGGCGACGCCGTCGTCGCCGATGGCGGGGCGCGTGGTGGCGCCATTGTCTGGAGCTGCGCCGACATGAGGCACCGCGTGACCCGGCCGTCTGTGCTGGTGTTCGCCGGCCTCGATCCGTCCGGCGGGGCCGGCATCGCGGCTGATATTCTGGCCATCCAGGCCCAGGGTGCGCATGCATTGCCGATCGTCACGACGCTGACGGTGCAAGACAACGACCATGTTTTCGACGTGTTTGCCGTGTCTTGCGAGACGTTACGGCGTCAGGGCGAGGTGCTGCTGGATAAATTGAGCATCGATGCCGTCAAGATCGGCTTGCCCGGCAGTTTGGCCAATGCACACGCGATCGCGCAATTGATCGGGGCGTTGCGCCTGCGCGATCCGGGCATGCCGGTGGTGCTCGACCCGGTGCTGGCCAGCGGCCACGGCGACGCCTTGTCGCGCGGCGACGCATTGTTGGCATTGGAACCATTGCTGCCGCTGGTGACACTGGTCGTACCGAATCTGGCGGAAGCACTGGCCTTGAGTCATGGCGAGGGTGACGGCGACTTGCGCCGGCAGGCCGACTTGCTGCAGGCACAAGGCTGCCGCAACGTGTTGATCACCGGCGGCCACGGCAGTGGCGATACGGTCGTCAACCGCTGGTTCGCGCCCAGTGCTGGGCAAGATGGCAGCCGCGACTGGCGCTGGCCACGCCTGGCCGGCCAATTTCATGGCAGCGGTTGCACGCTGGCCGCCGCGATCGCGGCGCGTCTGGCGCTGGGTGAATCCATGGAGCAAGCCTTGGATGGTGCGCAAGCGTATTGCCACGGCGCTTTGGTGCAATCGTATGCGATCGCGCCCGGTCAGCGCATTCCGCTGCGTTGAACCAATTTAACAGAGGAAATGATGCAAGAACAATCTATGCAAGGCCTTTATCTGGTCACCCCCGATTGGGATGATACCGATCAGTTGCTGGCGGTCACCGAGCAGGCATTGCTGGCCGGCGTCGCATTGCTGCAATACCGCCACAAGCATGCTGGAGCGGCACTGCGCCTGGAGCAGGCATCTGCATTGCTGGCGCTCTGCCGTCGATATCAATGCAAGCTGATCATCAACGATTTTATTGAACTGTGTCAGAAAATCGATGCCGATGGCATCCATGTCGGCGGGCTGGATGCCTCGGTTGCGCAGATGCGCGCGCTGCTGGGACCAGGCAAGATCGTGGGCGCGTCATGCTATGGTGACTTGCCGCGCGCGGTGCAGGCGCAGCAAGATGGCGCCAGCTATGTCGCGTTCGGCGGCTTCTATCCGTCGCGCGTGAAGCAATATCCGGTCACGACTGCGCCCGGCATCGTGGCCGAGGCCAAGGCTTGCCTGAACCTGCCGTGCGTCGTCATCGGCGGCATGAACGTCGAAAACGCGGCGCCGCTGGTCGCGCACGGAGCCGACATGGTGGCGGCGATCAGCAGTGTCTATCTGGCGCTTGACCCGCAAGCGGCAGTGCGGGGGTTTCGCGCACTTTACCAAAAATAAAAGGTGTGATGGCAAAAAAGTAACCGAATGGAAACAAGAAACAGGAAAGAGCTTGTTTTGATATGATGGCGCATTGCGCTCTGGCGTCCTCAATTGCGGGGTGCCGACCGGCCACTACAGAGGAAAAACATGAAAACCAAAGCCGCCGTTGCATGGAAAGCAGGACAACCGTTGACAATCGAAGAGGTCGATCTGGCCGGCCCGCGCGAGGGCGAAGTGCTGATCGAACTGAAGGCGACCGGCATTTGCCATACCGATTACTACACACTGTCGGGCGCCGATCCGGAAGGCCTCTTTCCAGCCATCCTGGGCCATGAAGGCGCTGGCATCGTCGTTGATGTCGGTCCCGGCGTGAAAAGCCTGAAAAAAGATGATCACGTCATTCCTCTGTACACGCCGGAATGCCGCGAATGCAAATACTGTCTGTCACAAAAGACCAACCTGTGCCAGAAGATCCGCAGCACGCAGGGTCGTGGCCTGATGCCCGATGCGAGCAGCCGCTTTTCGATCGATGGCAAGCCAATCTTCCATTACATGGGCACGTCGACCTTTTCCAATTACATCGTGGTGCCCGAGATCGCATTGGCCAAGATTCGCTCCGATGCGCCTTTCGACAAGGTCTGCTATATCGGTTGCGGCGTCACGACCGGTGTCGGCGCAGTGCTGTTTTCGGCCAAGGTCGAGGCGGGTGCGAATGTTGCCGTATTTGGCCTCGGTGGCATTGGCTTGAACGTGATTCAGGCCGCGAAGATGGTCGGCGCGGACAAGATCATCGGCGTCGACATCAACCCGGCGCGTCAGGCGATGGCGCGCAAGTTCGGCATGACGCACTTCATCAACCCGAAGGAAGTCGAGAATGTCGTCGATGCGATCACCCAGATCACCGACGGCGGCGCCGATTATTCGTTCGAATGCATCGGCAACACGACGACGATGCGCCAGGCGCTCGAATGCACGCACAAGGGCTGGGGCAAGTCCTTCATCATCGGCGTTGCTGCTGCCGGCGAGGAAATTTCGACCCGGCCATTCCAGCTGGTGACCGGGCGCGAATGGCGCGGTTCGGCTTTCGGCGGCGCGCGCGGTCGCACCGACGTGCCCAAGATCGTCGACTGGTACATGGACGGCAAGCTCAACATTGACGACCTGATCACGCACCGCTTGCCGCTGGAACGCATCAACGAAGGTTTCGACCTGATGAAAAGCGGCGAATCGATCCGCTCGGTCGTGCTGTACTGACGATGTTGTCATCTAGCGGCCATCTGCCGGCAGTTGCCAGTAGATGGCCGGTAGATGTGCTGAGGATCGCCTTGAAAGGCCGGTCTGCAGCTTGTATACTGCCGTCCTTTCAAGGCATTTGCCTTGGCCTCCTGGATGATGATATGAGTGCTTTACCTGCATGCCCGAAATGCCATTCCGAATTCACCTACGAAGACGGCGGCCAGTACATCTGCCCCGAGTGCGCCCATGAGTGGCACCGGCAAGCGGCGGCCGTTGTGGAAGAGGGCGCGCGCGTCTACCGCGATGCGGCCGGCAACGTGCTGCAAGATGGCGATACCGTATCGGTCATCAAGGACTTGAAGCTGAAGGGTTCTGCCGGTACCGTCAAGATGGGCACCAAAGTCAAGAACATCCGCCTGGTAGACAGCGACCATGACATCGATTGCAAGATCGATGGCTTCGGCGCGATGAGCTTGAAGACCGAGTTCGTCAAAAAAGTATAGTTGGTCCGATTTCGCGGCTGACAGAAATGCGGCTCGCAAGAGCTGGTTCGTCAAAAAAATATCAGACGTTGCCCAGTCGGTCGCCGTCTCGGTTTACCACGGCAACCGGTCGCCATTCCACGAATGAAACTGACCACTGTTGTCAGCCGTCAAGCCATCGAGCACGCGCAGCATGTCGCTTGCTGCATCGCTTGGCGAGCGGCCGATCTTTTCGCCATTGTAGGGGCGCGACAGGTGCGAATTCACCGTGCCCGGATGCAGCGCCACCAGCACCGCATTGGGCTTGCTGCGTTTTACTTCGATCGCTGCCGTTTTCAGGAACATGTTCAGTGCCGCCTTCGATGCGCGGTAGCTGTACCATCCGCCGAGGCGGTTATCTTCTATGCTGCCGACCTTGGCGGAAATCACCGCCAGCACGCCCCGTTCCTTGTCCAGCAAAGGCGAAAAATGGCGTAATATCAGCGCCGGGCCGAAGGCATTGGCCTGGAAGGTTGCCAGCATCTGTTCGTAATGCAGGTCCGCCAGTCTTTTCTCCGGCATGAAGTCAAGCGTGTGCAGCACGCCGGCCGCATTGATAATCAAATGAAACGGCCCCTGAGCAGCGACTTCGGCCGCCGCTGCGGCGATGCTCTCTTCCTTTGCAAAGTCGAGTGCCGGCAGCGAATGCCGATGCAACGCGACGACAACGGAGCAGGCCGGATCGGCTTCGAGTTGCGCCACCAGTGCCGCGCCTATCGCGCCTGACGCACCGATGACCAGCGCGTGAAATCCTTGTGGAAACGTCTTCATCGTCGATTCATCCTTGTTCAATGTCTTTTGAGTGGGTTGCCAATGTATCAGCGTTGGACGTCCAGCGCCAGATAGGCGGCGCCGACCACATCGGCGCCATATACGCGCTCCAGGCGGCGCACCGTGAAATGGCCGCGCGCCATGTCCTGGAAATGGTTGATGAACAGCGTGTTGACCAGCGCGCCGGCGGCCGCGCCGACGATCGGCACCATCATGGCCGCTGCTTTTTGCGACACCTGTACGTTGAACTTGACGGCAATCTTGGCGATCAAGCGCACGATGGCCGGCGCCCCTTCGCTGGCGACGCCTGCCTTGGTCAGGTAGGCGGTGGCTTCCGACATCGACCTGGCCAGCGCGATCCGGGCTGCATAGTAGCCCGATTCCGCCGCATCGTCATCGGCCGTCTTGCCGCCCAGCGAAAACACCATCAGGCACGCCAGTTGCGCCTCGCTGGCGCCGAGGTTCTCGCCATTGGCCCGTCCAATGTCGGCGATCGAGCGCAGCATGATCGTTGTCGACACCGGCAATTCGAGCGCCAGCCCGGCGAACCCGAACGCGCCGCCCGTCGCGCCGGTGAGCGCCACCGCCGCGCTGTGCAACTTCGGAAATGACGATACTGCCGTCGGCCGCAGCGTTGCGTTCGCGGCGTTCATGCATTTGGTCAGTGATGCTGTCGTCACCGTCCCGATCTTTTTGCTCCAGGCCGCCGGCAAGGCCTTGACCGCCGCTTCCAGCGGCATGCCGATCAGGTCTGTCATTTTCGCGACATAGCCCGGATGCTCGAGCAAGCGTTTTGCCTGCAACAACTGGGCCTGATGCTCGGGCGACAGCGTCGCGCTGCCATCCTTGATAAGTGTCATTTTTCCTCCCTGAGTGCCATGCAGCGCAGGATTTTCTTGGCGTGCGCCGCACCAGTTCAACATCAAAGTATAAACCAGAGGCACCATTCGTGCGGCCCGGCGTGCTTGACCCGGGCATCGGCGCCGGATTCGTCCAGGCGTGCCGGGTGGCGCGTTCGATCAAAGCGGATCCATCCCTGGTTGCCGTGGCTGATGTGCAGATCCAATGTCAGCAGCGACCCATTAGCGCGTTGAGCGGCAGGCGCGGCATGCGCGCATTGCAGGGCTCCGATTGCGCTGACGACGATTGAATCTTCCCGTCCGGGAGTCGATTGTTTGACTATCTGCACTCACAGGAGTGACATGGTATTTCAGTATGTTGATGTGCGAAAAAATAATTTTTTAACATTTATTTATTTATTATAAATATTATAATTTTCACTTCGATGTAAAAATACATATTATTAAATTATTAAATTATTAAAAAAGAAGGGTGTTTTATATTGATCGATAGTTGATGTATATGGGGCTATAGTTTATCCACATGAGTCGATAGTTTTTTCCTTTTAAAAAAGTAAATTATCGTATTTGGCCCTGTCAAATATCTTTTTTTGTTTACTGCTATACTTATAAGATGTTCGTATAAAATTTACTTGGTGATAACGTAGCTAATAAATTTTTGATAAAAATGCGATAAAAAATATTTAAAACTCCCTCGCAGTATCAAGCTGTGATGACATCTGGTCGCTGCTGCGGGAATTCTGAAGGTATGCGTGCCAGCACGTTTCCGTATCAGGGTTAATCGTGTTGTGTATATTTTTATATAATAAAATCAATGGGTTGCCTTTCAATATTTCTATTCTTCACCATCCGTTCATGCCGGTGCAGGGGCATTTTACGAATTGTTCCTTTACCCGATCTGGCAATGTTTGACTGCTCTGCATCTTCATTTCATGCTGTTTTCAAACGATTGTGTCCAATGACATAAATTGCTGAAAACCGATACGTATTTTTACTTCGTGATCTCGCTCCCAATGCAGGGTGCTGCTTTTGTATCCATCTGGTTAGTATTCGCAATTTTTACGTGAATCTCTTATCTGTCATATAATTTATTGCCGCCAAGATTTGGTGGACACTATTATCCCTTGCAATCTTTTTGGAGAAAAACATGAAAAAATTTTTCATCACTTCAGTACTCGCATTTGGTGTTGCTTTTTCGGCACAGGCAAAAGATATTGTTGATACCGCAGTAGGCGCAGGCAATTTCACCACGCTGGCAGCAGCGTTGAAAGCCGCTGACCTTGTCGATACGCTCAAAGGCCCGGGTCCTTTCACCGTCTTTGCACCGACCGATGCTGCATTCAAGAAAATACCCAAAGCCGATCTGGATGCACTGTTAAAAGACAAGGCAAAACTGACTGCCGTGCTGACCTACCATGTTGTTTCCGGCAAGGTAATGGCAGCCGATCTGAAGGCAGGAAAGGTCAAGACAGTGCAAGGTTCGTCGCTGACGGTCGTCACTAAAGGTGGCGTAATGATTGACAAGGCTCATGTGTCCACCGCCGACATCGTCGCTGACAATGGTGTGATCCATGTGATCGACAGCGTGCTCATTCCGAAGTAAGTAAAGCGTCAGTCACAGTTGCTGTGACGCCTCACTGAAAAGGCAGCCCATGCAAATGGGCTGCCTTTTATCGTTGGATCGACTGCCCGCGCTGCCGTTGCTTGACGCCACCTCGCATCGTCGTCATCCCTGCAAAGTGAATTGCCCCCATCAAGTTGGATGGTTTGGTTTGTTCGGCTGCCTTGAACTCGACTGCTGCTAGGCAACCAGCAACTCATGGTAGAGCGCCGTAAACTCGCCGCTCAACTTGTGGTTCTTGTCGAGGTGGATCATCGGCAGGCACTGGTTGTGCGACTCCCTGATCACGATGGAACTCGACAGCTTGCTGTTAAAGACCGGCAAGCCCTGGGCGATCAATTCGTCGACCAGGCGCTTGGGCAGGTTGGCGCGGTGCTGAAACTGGTTGACGATGATGCCTTCGATGCGCAGTTGCGCGTTGTGGTCGGCGCGAATTTCGGCGACGTTGTTCATCAGTGTGTACAGCGCGTCGCGCGAGAAATCGTCGCAATCGAATGGAACCAGGCAAGTGTCGGCGGCGATCAGCGCCGATTGCGTGAAGAAATTGTAGGCCGGTGGCGTGTCGATGAAGATTTCATCGTATTCCTTTTCCAGTTCCTTCAAGGTGTCGCGCAATTTGTAGATCTTGTGGCGCGCATCGAGCTTCGCTTGCAAGTCGCCAAGATTGGCTGACGAGGGCATCAGGAACAGTTGCTCGAACGGGGTTGCATGGATGTAATTGGCAGCCGGTTTCGGGAAGAAACTGTAGCCCAGCGTTTCCTCGAAATAGTCGGCGATCGTCGGCTTGACTTCTTTGGCGGCGTCACCCATCAGATAGCGGCTGGAATTGCACTGCGCATCCATGTCGATCAGCAGCGTTTTCTTGCCGTCGCAAGCGGCGATGGCGGCCAGATTGACTGCGATCGTCGATTTGCCGACGCCGCCTTTTTGGTTGAAAATGATGCGCTTCATGGGTTTCCTTGTGTTGACGTCATGTCGGGTCGGCGTGGAATTTTTTCTGCCAGCAACGCCTGGGAACTCTACCCCGAACAGTCGGCCTGCGCAATGCCGCAGCAGCCCGATACGCTGGGAAATTGCAGGATGTTTGTCCGGGGCATCACACGGTCGCGATCCGGCAGCCCGGTATAATTCGGGCATGCAAAATCTTTTACACAATCTGAACGACGAACAACTGGCGGCCGTCACGCTGCCGGCCCAGCATGCGCTGATTCTGGCGGGCGCCGGTTCCGGCAAGACGCGCGTGCTGACGACCCGCATCGCGTGGCTGATCCAGAACGACATGGTGTCGCGAACGGGCATTCTGGCCGTCACCTTCACCAACAAGGCCGCCAAGGAAATGACAGCACGCCTGGGAACGATGTTGCCCATGAGTACACGCGGCATGTGGATAGGCACTTTCCATGGCTTGTGCAATCGCTTGCTGCGCACCCATCACCGCGACGCAGCGTTGCCGCAAACGTTCCAGATTCTCGATTCGCAAGATCAACTGTCGAGCATCAAGCGCTTGCTGAAGGCTAATAATATCGACGATGAAAAATATCCGGCCAAGAGCGTGATGTATTTCATCAACAACGCGAAAGACCAGGGCTTGCGCGCCGGGCAGGTCGAGGCGCACGACCCGCACGAGCGCAAACTGGTCGAGCTGTATCAACTGTACGAGGATCAGTGTCAGCGCGAAGGCGTCGTCGATTTTGCCGAACTGCTGCTGCGCACCTATGAATTGTTATGCCGCAATCAGCCGCTGCGCGAGCATTATCAGGCGCGCTTTCTCCATATTCTGGTCGACGAGTTCCAGGATACGAATAACTTGCAATACGACTGGCTCAAGTTGCTGGCCGGGCATGGTAGTAGCAACGGCGGCGCGTTGTTTGCCGTCGGCGACGACGATCAGAGCATCTACGCATTTCGCGGCGCCAATGTCGGCAACATGAGTTCCTTCGAGCGCGAATTCAATGTCCAGAACATGATCAAGCTGGAGCAGAATTACCGCTCGCACGGTCATATTCTCGATAGCGCGAACCAGTTGATCGCGCACAACAGCAAGCGCCTGGGCAAGAACTTGCGCACCGATGCCGGACATGGCGAACTGGTGCGGATCTATGAAGCGAGTTCCGACTTGCAAGAAGCGCAGTGGATCGTCGAGGAAGCGAAAGGCTTGATCCGCGACGGCGCCGCGCGCAGCCAGATTGCGCTGCTGTATCGCTCCAATGCGCAATCGCGGGTGCTCGAGCATGCGCTGTTTGCGGGCGGCATCGCCTATCACGTGTATGGCGGCTTGCGCTACTTTCAGCGCGCCGAGGTCAAGCATGCGATCGCCTATCTGCAACTGATGGATAACCCGCACAACGATTCGGCCTTCATCCGCGTCGTCAATTTTCCGACGCGCGGCATCGGCACGCGCACTATCGAGCAATTGCAGATGGCGGCCGAATCGCGTGGTTTGTCGCTGTATGCGGCTGTGCCGCATGTGCCCGGCAAGGCTGGTTCATCGCTGGCGGCGTTCGTCAGACTCATTGAGGGCGCGCGCTTCGAGACGCAGCAATTGTCTTTACCCGACATGGTGCGCGTGGTGCTGGAGGCGAGTACCCTGCTGACCCATTATGGCAAGGACAAGGAAGGCGCAGACCGCATCGAAAATCTGGAGCAACTGGTCAGCGCGGCGACGCAATTTGTCTCCGAGGAAGGCTACGGCCCGGGCCAGTCAGCTTATCTGGGGCCGCCGGCCAGGGCCGTGTCTGGCACGCCTGTGGCGCCGGAAGTGGAAATCCTCGATGCCGATGCGGCGTTGCCAAGCGTGATGTCGGCACTGTCGGCATTCCTGTCGCATGCGTCGCTGGAAGCGGGGGACAATCAGGCTACCGCCGGCCAGGATGCGCTGCAGATGATGACCGTGCATTCAGCCAAGGGACTCGAATTCGACAACGTCTTCATTACCGGCCTGGAAGAAGGCTTGTTCCCGCACGAAAGCAGTGCCAAGGAAGACAATGGCGTCGAGGAAGAGCGGCGTTTGATGTACGTGGCGATCACGCGCGCGCGCAATCGTCTGTACATGAGCTTCGCGCAAACGCGCATGCTGCACGGCCAGACCCGCTACAACATGAAGTCGCGCTTCTTTGATGAATTGCCGGAGCCGTCGCTGAAGTGGCTGTCGACCAAGGTACAGGCGCACTGGTCACCGAAATCGGCCTGGGATGTGACGCCTTTGGCCAGCCTGGGGTCAAACAATGCGATCGCGCAAAAGATCGCAGGCGGCGCGGCGGCGGGTGGCGGGTGGCGCATCGGCGAATCGGTCGCGCACGCCAAGTTCGGCGAAGGCGTGATCGTCAACATCGAAGGCGGCGGCAGCAATGCGCGGGCCCAGATCAACTTCGGCCGGCATGGCATGAAGGTGCTCGATTTGAGCATCGCGAAACTGGAACGCCGAACCTGATTCAGCGCGCAGGGTAGGGCGCAAAACGAAGAGGGCCAGGTTTGAAACCTGGCCCTCTTCGTTCTGGTCGCTACTTCCTGATGTCAGAGTTCGGGTTTGTCGAGACTTGGCTTGTCGTCCTTGTTCGCTTCATCCTTGTTCGCCGGGTCTTGCGGCGCGCCGAAGATCTGGCGGTAGCTGGCGTAGAAGGAACAATGCATGACCAGCGTCAGCATTGCCGACAGCGGCAGCATCACCATCATCGCCGTTTCGCTGCGACCGAACAGCAGCATGACGATCTGGCTGCCGACCACGCTGAGCGCAAACCATGCGCAGGCAAACACGACAAAGGCCTTGGCCGAGCGCAGCACGGCAAAGAAACTAAAAAAGATAGCCTTGCCGATCGACAGTTTTTGCCAGCCGATCAACGGTGCCGCGAAGCAGAATGCCATCGCCGCCGGTATGTAGATGGCGATTGCCAGCAACATCGCACCGCCCATGTTCGAGTCGCCGATCAGTTCGGATTGACCGTCGATCTGGCCGGTGATCAATTGCCAGAATATGCCGCCATCGACCAGTGCCGAGGCTCCGACAGCGATGGTGGCGACCAGCAGGTAGAGCAGGCCCAGCCCGAACAGCTTTGGAAATACCGGTTTGCGAAAACCGGTCAGCAGCAAGGTGGGGAACACCGCCTTGCTGCGTTCGATGTGCAGACACGCCTGCATGAAGGCCATCGAAAACACCGGCACCATGATGACCGGCAGCACCTGACCGAGTACCGGAAGGATGCCGATGATCAGCATGAAAAACATGTACGAGACGAACAGCGCCGACAGCGCGCCGGGTTGCTTGCGAAACAGACCGAAGCCTTGCTTGATCCAGTGCCAGCCTGTATTTGCGGGTAATTTTTCCATCAGAAACCTTCTGCCAGTTTTGGCGCTGGAGTGGCAATACGCTCGCGCAGCAGGCGTTCGAAGGGTGTCGGGTCGTGCGGCACCAGCATTTCTGCACTGCGCGGCAAGTGAAAGTCGTACAGCCGCGACAGCCAGAAGCGCAGCGCGGCGGCGCGCAACACGGCTTGCCATACCTGCTGTTCGGCGGCAT
>JBLHNV010000037.1:0-13100 GCA_047623125.1 Janthinobacterium sp.
GAATTGCACTACTTGCCAGCGTTGCATTATCAAGGGGCGTTGTGTAGTATTCATGTGCGGGAGTGATGTTTGTCTGATAACTTGCATTTTGCCAGCAATGGCCACTCTTCGCCCTATCTTTTACTCCTCGCAGCTCAAAATCCCGCCCGCCTGTTCAGTTTTGCAAGTCCCTCGATTGATCTATGTTAAGGCGCTGATATAATCGTGCGTGCGGGCCAGTAGGCCCGTATCAATTATTTTTGCGCCCTTTTATGGGTGGAAGTGAACGAATGGATAATCAACCCCTTGCCAATTACACGGCGGCCTGCGACGAGTACGATGAAACGTTGGACCCGGCCGGTCAGCCGCGTGCCCATTGGCGCGCGATGCTCGATTTGCTGGCGTCGGAGCCGCCCGGCATGATGGGACAGCGCCTCGACTCGGTTCAGCGTCAGGTGCATGAAAACGGCGTTACCTACAATGTCTATGCCGATGCCAAAGGCACGCAGCGCGCATGGGATTTGAATGTGCTGCCACTGATCTTGCCGCAGGATGAGTGGCGCGAGATCGAAGCTGCGGTGATTCAGCGCGCTACGCTGCTTAACAAGATACTGGGCGATGTGTATGGCGCCCAAACAATGCTCGAAGAAGGTTTGCTGCCGCCGGCGCTGGTCCATGGCCATGCCGGTTTTTTGCGCCCCAGCCACGCGATAGCGCACAGTGACGATATCGCGCTGCATTTCTATGCGATAGACATGGCACGCGGCCCCGACGGGCGCTGGTGGGCGCTGGCCGATCGGACTCAGGCACCGTCCGGGGCCGGTTATGCGCTGGAGAACCGCGCCATCATCGGGCGTACGTTCCCTGAATTGATGCGCGAACTCAATGTGCAGCCGCTGACCGGATTTTTCAGCACGATGCGCGACAGCCTCGCGCATTGGGGACGTTTGTGCGCGGCCAATGGCAATGTGCCGCTGCGCAATGGCGAGCAGCCATTGATCGTGTTGCTCACATCCGGTCCGTACAATGAAACCTATTACGAACAAGCTTACCTGGCGCGCTATCTCGGATTGCCGCTGGTCGAAGGCGGCGACTTGACGGTGCGCAACGGTATTGTCTGGCTGAAAGCCTTGTCCGGCTTGCAGCGCGTGCATGTGATCATGCGCCGCGTCGACGATGAATTTTGCGATCCGCTGGAATTGCGCACCGATTCTGCGTTGGGTGTGGCTGGCTTGACCGATGCCGCCAGGCGCGGCAATGTGCTGGTCGCCAATAGTCTTGGGTCGAGCTTGCTGGAATCAGGTGCGCTGCTGGGCTTTCTGCCGGCGCTGTGCAAGCGCTTGCTGGGCGAGCCATTGAAGATGCCATCGGTGGCAACCTGGTGGTGCGGCCAGCCGGCGGCACTGGAGCAGGTAGTCGATCGACTCGACAAGCTCGTCATCAAGCCGGCCTTTTCGCAAGTGCGCCAGAGCACGGTGTTTGGACAAGATTTGACGGGCGATGCGCGCGCGGCATTCATCGCCAAGCTGCGCGCCAAGCCAAATAATTTTGTGGCCCAGGAACTGGTGCGGCTGTCGCAGGCGCCGGTGTGGCAGCCGGGCACATCAAATGAATTGTGCGCGCGTTCCATCGGCTTGCGCGTCTATGCGTGCGCGACGCCCAATGGCTATGTCGTGATGCCGGGCGGCCTGACCCGGGTCGCGACAGGTCCCGATGCGCGCGTGCTGACGATGCAGCGCGGCGGCGGCAGCAAGGATACCTGGATCCAGGCCAAGAGAAGCTTGCCGCTTGATGCGCACAAGCCATTACGGCGCAGCATCACCAGCGAAGATCTGGTGCGCGACGATACCAATTTGTCGAGCCGGATGGCGGAAAACATGTTCTGGTTCGGCCGTCACACCGAGCGCTGCGACAATATCGCGCGCCTGCTGCGGGTTACTCTCAACATTCTGTTCGATGCCAGGTCGGGCGACAAGGGCGCCGAATGGCCGACCGTCAAGGGTTTGTGCGCCTGGTTTCATCTGATCGACAACCACAATCCGGAACCGGAGCCGGTTCAGACGCAACGGCAGATACAGTCAGAAGGCGAGATTCAGACTCAGCTGCAAGGACCGATCGATAATCCGATTGCGCCGCAGCCTGCCGATGCCCAGATCCAGACCCAGACCCAGACCCAGTCGCAAGAACCGCTCGATGAAAAGATTGCGACGCCGCAGCAAGGGCAGGCGGTGCCTGGCACGTCGCCCGCAGCGCCCGAGCCATCGCAGGTTCAGAGCCAGGTCCAGATGCCTCCGGTCGAGCCGGTGCCTGTCAGCAGCGATGCCGAAATCGAAGCTGCCTTGCTGCTGGCAGTGGTATCGGTCGATGTCCCCGGTCTGGCCCGGCAACAGCAACAGCTGTACCGGACCGCGAGCCATTTGCGCGAGCGCCTGTCGGTCGACAACTGGCGCGCGCTCAATCAGATGGAACAGCGCGTGGCCCAGAGCGGGCGCGCCTTGTCCCAATCGGATGCGATGACGATACTCGACGACGCCGCTGCATCATTGATGACGATGGCCGGCTTTGCGCTCGATGGCATGACGCGCGACCTGGGCTGGCGCTTCCTGTCATTTGGCCGGCGTCTGGAACGCTTGCAATTTCAAAGCATCGTGCTGCAAAGTGCGCTGGAAATGGATGTCAACGGCAACCTGGACTGGCTGCTGGAATTGTCCGACAGTATCGTCACTTACCGCTCACGTTACCGGGCGCAGCCCGAGTGGCTGCCGGTGCTCGATCTGCTGCTGCTCGACGCCAGTAATCCGCGCTCGATCTTGTTCCAGATCGATGGCGTGATCCAGGGCTTGCAGAAAATAGCGCGCAGCTATGGCCCTTGCGGCGAAGAGCAACTGTTGCCGTTGCAACAGGAATTGCTGGCGCTGAATGCCGAAACCGACTTGTATTTTGGAAATGTCCGTTTGATCGACTTGTTGCGTCGCATTAATGTGGCCAGCGAGACGTTGTCCGAGCATATCGGGTTGCAGTTTTTCAGTTATACCGGTGACCATCAGCACAGGACCAAAAAATGAGCGATAGTCATTTGGGCGCACCCGCTTGCGCGCGTTACAACGTCATCCATGAAACCCATTACGCGTACCAGAGCATGGTCACGCTGTCGCAGCAATACCTGCACCTGACGCCGCGCTCATTTCCATTTCAGCACACCGAGTCGCATCAGATCCTGATCGATCCGCTGGAAGAAGATGGCAACGATGGCGTCGATTATTTTGGCAATAGCACGCGCCACATTTCGATCACGGTGCCGCACAGAAAACTGGTGGTGCGCGCCGAATCGACAGTCGTGCTGGCGCCGCGCCACGATCTGGAGAAAATCAAGGGAACGCCGCCCTGGGAAAGCTTGCGCGACACGATGCGCCAGGACCGCAGCGCGGCAACGCTGGAAGCGAGCCGTTATCTGTACGGATCGCCGCATGTCGGATGCAGCCGCGACCTGGAGGACTACGGGCGCCTCAGCTGCACACCCGGTCGGCCGTTGCTCGATGCGGCGCTCGATCTGACCCAGCGCATCTTCGAGGACTTCGAATTTGACGGCAAGGCGACCGACATTTCGACGCCGCTCGAAGAGGTGCTGAAAGGTCGGCGTGGCGTATGCCAGGATTTCGCGCAACTGATGATCGGCTGTTTGCGTAGTCTTGGCTTGCCGGCGCGCTATGTCAGCGGCTACATTCTGACCCACCCGCCGGCCGGGCAGCCGCGCATGATCGGTGCCGATGCATCCCATGCATGGGTATCGGTGTATTGCCCGGGGCTGGGCTGGGTCGACTTCGACCCGACTAACCGTTGCCTGGTGCAATCCGAACACATCACGCTGGGATGGGGGCGCGATTTCAGCGATGTCACGCCGATGCGCGGCATCGTGCTCGGTGGTGGCGACCAGGATCTGGACGTGAAAGTCACAGTCACGCCGCTGGCCATCGTGCGTATCTGACAGGCTGGCATCGAGGGCCGTGTCAGGCAGTGATACACTGATTGCCAAATAGGCACTCTTTGCAGGTCGCGCATACACTGCGCCAGTCTGGTGCTTCGCACTGTTGCCGTCATTGTCCGCTGCGATCTGGCACGTCCGTCAGGCGCTGACCGGGCGTCGGTTTCAGACTTCCCTTGCGCTCACCTTGCGCTCACCTCCAGGCTACAATTGCGGCCAGCACCATTTACAAACAGGAACCCACGATGCGACAACTTTCCCACAGCGGCCAACAGATGATAGAAGACATCTCCAGGCGCCACGGATTCAGCGTGGATGCCGTCCTTTCTATGCTGCAGTCAGTGCTCAACGGCAATGGCAGCATGGCGCAATTTAGTCATCCCGAGTTTTCCGGCTCCGGCCAATGGATGAGCGGCGGCATGACGATGGTGTCCGACATGTTCAATAATTACCTGAAAGGGCGTGTCGACGGCTTGTGCAGCGAACTGTCGCGCCTGCTTACAAACCAGCCCGACTTGCTGCGCAGCGGCAGTTTTCAGTCGCAAAGCCAGGGCGGACAACAGAACAACATATTGCCCAACCAGAGCGGCCAGCAACAAAACAATCAGCATGGACAAAGCCAGGGCGGCCAGCAGCAGGGCAGCAACAGCGAGCAGCAGAGCCATGGGCAAAACCAGGGCGGCAACATGGCGAGCCTGTTCATCGCGCCAGTCCCGGGCACCGGCAGCCACTGGTGGCCGCTTGATTTGCGCTTTCCAAATAGCACCGGCGCTCAGAATGGCGTGCGTTACGCGCACTTCGCGCAAGCGCACCGACTGGTCATCGAAGTACACGGCAAGGTCACGGTCTACGACACCCAAGATCACCAGATCGGCGCTTTCTCGCAGCAGCAATCGGTCGGCGGTTCCATCAGCTTCACCAGTCAGTACGGCTTGATCGACGTTTCGCGCCTGCCCATCGTGTCGGTCGACGGCGTCGTGTTCGATGCTTATCTGCAGGGGAATACGCAGATGGCCGCGCCAGCGCCGACGATGAATTCGAACTTGAATTCGAACTTGAATTCGAACTTGAATTCGGCCCCGACTGCGCCGCCGCTATTGAATCTTCCGGAAAATCCGGCCGCAACCGACATCTTCGCGATGATCGAGAAGCTGGCCGACCTGCGCGGCAAGTCGCTGCTCAGCGATGAAGAATTTGCCAAGAAGAAGACCGAATTGCTGGCACGCTTGTAGTTGCTCGAAGCGCCGGATAAGCGCTGCTCAGGTAACCTCACCGGTTGCCGGGTTGTGTGTCGTTGTCCGGGGCCACATTCGTGTTGTTGTCCGGGGCCGGTTCCCCGGTGGCCGCATCCCCGGCGGCCGCATCCGGGCGTTAACTCCGGGCGTCAACTCCGGCGTACTGCGATGCCAACGACGCGTCTGGCGATTTCGCCGCCGCGCCGCCAGCGCTTGAAGCTGGACCAGCTGAGGCTGAATCAATCACAGGCATTGACCCGATCGACGACTTTGGCGCTGCGGCGCCGTCAATTTCCATCCTCAGAATCAATGCATTGATATGCATCAAGAATCGTGCTTATCGAAGCGCTTTTGCATCATGACGAGGCTTTTTTTCGCCATGCGCAGTGCTTGCCTGTGCATTAAATGCGACTTATCGTCTGTATTTAAAAATTAAATAACCTTGTTTTTTCGGCTACAATATTAAATATTGCAGCGCACCATTTTGATCGCGGATTGCATATACCCCTTGATATGGAGAATGCCATGTTTCCGAACAAGCAAAGTTTTTCGTCGGGTAGCAAAGTTTTTTTCGAGTTCCCGTATGCCGGCTTGAATGCGTTGATGCGCAATGTGCAACATGCTGGAGAAAAAATGGCCGAGCTCAATACTTGCGCAGTCCGGGCATTGACGCTGGAATCTCAGCAAGCCGCACAGAATTTGCTGCTGTTGGACAGCGCGCAGGCATGGGTGACGCTCGTTGCTGCTCAGGCGCAAGCGAACGTGGTCAAGGCGAATTCCTATAGTCGCCACTTGCGCAACATCTTGTCGGTCATGCGTGACGACATCGCGCAACCGACCCCAATGAAGATCGCGCCGCAAAAGTTGCCGATACTGGCTGACCATGCCAAAAAAAAATGGCCAGCCGCTGAAGTTGTCCTGCTGGCGCGGCCGTTGGTGGCCAGTCCGGTGCTGGCTGTGCCGCGATTGCAACTGCTTGCATCGGACGTCACCGAGGCAAGCGACGTCATCGGCGCGAGCGCTGTGACCGAAGTTGTCAAGGCTGCCAAAGTTGTCGTCGTGGTCGACGTGAGCGGTCGGCAGGGCGGTGAAATACAAGCTTGAAATACGGGTTTGAAGCACCGGCTTGAAGCACAGCCACCCTGACCGGGGTGCGCCAATGACACGACGGGCCGCAAGTGCGGTCCGTCATCTTTTCCGGATCCTGTAACATGCGTGGCCCGGGACGGTTCCCGGCCCGCTGACGCAAGAAAGAATTTCCGCCAGGCGAACCAGCAAGGCACGACACCCTACCTTTTATCCGGCCGCAGGGCCGGCGCACTCAGGAGCAAGCAATGAACAAATCGAATCCATCCCGGCCGCAGCCCTCTTTTCTGCGCAGGATACCGCTGGCATTTGGCGCATTTTTCAGCGTGCTGTCCGACGCCGGCTTTGCCGCCCGCGTTGCGGCGTTGCGAGGCGATGAAGCCGATGCCGCCGAACCGATAGTGCCGCCAGTGGTGACGCCGGCGCCAGTCCCGCCGGCGCCCAGGCCAACCTTGCGCGAAGCGCCTACCGATGCGGCGCTGCAATTGCTGGCGCTGTTGCAGCGCGATGCGCGCCTGATCGACTTTGCCGAAGAAAACCTGGCCGGCTGTAGCGATGCCGATATCGGCGCCGCAGCGCGTCTGGTGCATGAAGGTTGCCGCAAGGTATTGCGCGAGCATTTCACGATCACACCGGTGCGCGCCGAGGAAGAGGGCGCCCGCATCACGCTGGCTGCAGGCTTCGATGCGGGCGCGGTCAAGCTGACCGGCAATGTCGTCGGTCAGCCGCCATTTCACGGCGCGCTGCTGCACCGCGGCTGGCGCGTCACCGACGTCAAACTGCCGAAATTGCTCGACGGTCACGACGCCAGCGTCTGCGCCCAAGCCGAGGTGGAACTGTGAGCACTTCTTTGAACATGCCCCGTTTTGCGATCGGCATCGATCTCGGCACCACCCATTGCGCTCTGGCCTATGTCGATATCGCCGCTTGCGATGGCGAAAAAACCCACTATGGCGTGCTTGCGATCCCGCAATTGACCGCGCCAGGGGCGCTTGAGGAATTGTCGTTGCTGCCATCATTTCTGTACCTGCCGCACGCTGACGAAATGGCGCCCGGCGAGCTGGACTTGCCATGGGGCGCAGCCGATGGCACGGATGCGGTTGGCGCTTTGGCGCGTATGCGCGGCGCGACGACGCCGATCCGGCTCGTGGCCAGCGCCAAGAGCTGGCTGTGTCACGCCGGCGTCGACCGGCGCGCGGACATCTTGCCCTTTGATGCACCGCCCGAAGTGGCGCGCGTGTCGCCATTGGCGGCATCGACGCGCTATCTGTCGCATTTGCGCGCAGCATGGGATCACGCGCATCCGGATGCGCCATTTGATGAGCAAGACGTGACCGTCACGATCCCCGCATCGTTCGATCCGGCCGCGCGCGAACTGACCGGCGAGGCGGCCAAACTGGCCGGTTACGGCGCGATGACCTTGCTGGAAGAGCCGCAGGCGGCGCTATACAACTGGATCCAGGCCAGCACCGGTCAATGGCGCCGCCATGTCAAGCCGGGCGACATCATCCTTGTCATCGATGTCGGCGGCGGCACCAGCGATTTGTCGCTGATGGCGGTCACAGAACAGGACGGCAATCTGGAACTGCACCGGATTGCCGTCGGCGACCATATTTTGCTGGGCGGCGACAACATGGACCTGGCGCTCGGCCATGTCGTTGCCAGCAAGCTGGCGCAGGAGGGCACCAGCCTTGACCCGTGGCAATTGCGCGCGCTGACCTATGCGTGCCGTGCGGCGAAAGAGCAGTTGCTGGCCGATGCTACGCTGGCATCGTTGCCGCTGGTAGTGCCCAGCCGTGGTTCCAAATTGATCAAGGGCGTGATCCGCGCCGAATTGACGCGTGAGCAAGTCACATCGACGATTCTCGAGGGCTTTTTCCCGCAAGTCGATGCTGCTGCGCGCCCGGTAACCAGAGCGCGCGCGGCGGTGACCCGGCTCGGCTTGCCATATGCGCAAGATGCGGCCATTACGTCACACCTGGCCGCTTTCCTCGGGCGCCAGGTCGATGCCACTGCCGAGCTGGAGGGATTTGCCGGGCGCTCGCAGGCCGATGCCAGCTTCTTGCATCCGACTGCGGTGCTGTTCAATGGCGGCGTGTTCAAGTCCGGCTTGCTGGCCGAGCGCATGCTGGCGACATTGAATGGCTGGCTGGAAGCGGAAGGCGCACCCGCTGCGCGCATGCTGGCCGGGGCTGATCTTGATCTGGCCGTGGCGCTGGGCGCAGCGTATTACGGCTACGTGCGGCGCGGCGGCGGCGTGCGCATCCGCGGCGGCACGGCCCGTGCTTATTACATCGCGGTCGAATCATCGATGCCGGCGGTGCCCGGCATGGCGCCTCCGGTACAGGCGCTGTGCGTAGCGCCGTTCGGCATGGAAGAGGGCATAGAGATGGAATTGTCGACCCAGGAATTCGGCCTGGTGGTCGGCGAACCGGTGTATCTGCGCTTTTTCGGCTCGTCGGTACGGCGCCAGGATCAGATCGGCACCTTGCTCGATTTCTGGACGCCCGACGAAATGCAGGAGCTGGAGGAAATCCGCGCCACGCTAACGATAGAAGCAGGCCGGCGACCCGGCGAAATCGTCCAGGTGCTGCTGCACGCGAAGGCGACCGAAACGGGCACGCTGGAATTGACGGCGGTAGCTACCAGCGGCGGCGAGCGTTGGAATATCGAGTTCGACGTACGCGGCAATGCGGCGCAAGAATGAAGAAAAAAATCGCTGACGCTGGCGTGATGAGGTTGTCACGATGAAGCATTATGTCGTTGGCATCGATCTGGGGACCACCAATACCGTGGTGGCTTATGCCAGTGTGACGCCGGGTCAGGAGGGCATTTGCTTGCTGCAGATCGCGCAATTGGTCGCTCCCGGTCAGATCAGTGCAACGCCGCTATTGCCATCGGTGCGCTATCACGGCGCGCCGGGCGAGTTGGCGCCTGCCGACATCGCACTGCCGTGGGATCAGCCGGCATCGGCCAAGCCAGCTGACGGCAACCATTTGCCAGAAGGGCCGGTGGCCGCCGAAGAGGGCCCAACTGTTGTACTGGGTCATCTGGCGCGCAAATTCGGTGCACAAGTTCCTGGAAGGCTGGTGGTCAGCGCCAAAAGCTGGCTGTCGCACGCCGGTGTTGACCGCACCGCGCCCATCTTGCCTTGGGGCGCGCCGGAGGGCGTACCAAAGGTGTCACCGGTGGCGGCCAGCGCCAGTTACCTGGCCTATGTGCACCAGTGCTGGAATCGCCAGTTTCCCGAGCACCCGTTGGAGCAACAAGATGTCGTGCTGACAGTGCCGGCGTCGTTTGACGAAGGCGCGCGGCAGTTGACGATGGCAGCGGCGCGCGAAGCCGGATTGCTTGAACTGCGCTTGCTGGAAGAGCCGCAAGCGGTGCTGTACGACTGGCTGTTCCGGCACCGGCAAAGCCTGGCACTTGATTTGGCGCAGACGCATCTGGTGCTGGTGTGCGATGTCGGCGGCGGCACCACTGACTTGTCGCTGATCCAGGTGCAGGTGCAAGATGGCGAACCGATCTTGACGCGCATTGGCGTGGGCGATCATTTGATGCTGGGCGGCGACAATATGGACCTGGCGCTGGCGCATCTGGTCGAAGCGCGCTTCGATCCGGCCGCTGCCACCGATGGCAGTTCTGCGCCGGCCCGCCTCTCAAGCGGTGCATGGTCGCAACTGATGGAGCGCTGCCGCGCTGTCAAAGAGTTGCTGCTGTCGCCTGATGCGCCAGCGCAAGCGGCGCTGACACTGCTGGGTACCGGCGCTCGTCTGGTCAAGTCCGCCCGTAGCGTTGAATTGTTGCAAGGCGAAGTGGAAACGCTGATCGTCGACGGTTTCTTCCCAATGGTGGCGCGCGATGATCTGGCCAGCCGCGGGCGCAGCGGCATCGTCGGCGCCGGCTTGCCGTATGCCAGAGACCCGGCCATCACGCGTCATATTGCCAGCTTTTTGCAACGGCAGGGGACTGTGCGAGATGGCAACGATGCCCTGCCGGAGACACTGGTGCCGGACACACTCTTGCTTAATGGCGGTGTGTTTCGCTCCAGCGCGCTGGTACGGCGCGTCGGCGACACGCTGGCTGCATGGCGCGGCGCGCCGCTGCGCATACTCGATAATGACGACACCGACGTCGCCGTTGCGCGCGGCGCGGTCGCGTACGCGCTCGCTGGCCGCGGCCACGCTCCCGCGATTGCCGGCGGCGCGGCGCGCAGCTATTTCCTGGTGCTCGATGGCGATGGCGATAGGGCCGCTGCAGGCGGGGCCGAGCGCGCGATTTGCGTGCTGGCGCGCGCCAGCGCCATCGGGCAGGAAGTCGTGCTCGGTGATCGCACCTTTGCGTTGCGCATCGGGCAGCCAGTGCGCTTTCATCTGGTCTCGTCGAATGCCGGGCACATCCCGCAAGTTGGTGATGTAATTGACCTGAACGACGAAAATCTGGTCCACTTGCCGCCGATCGCGATGGTGCTGCAAGCCGATCCGGGTGGTGCGGCAGTGGCCGGCGCCGGCAAGCGTCAGATCCGCGTTCATCTGGCCAGCACGCTGACCGAACTCGGTACGCTGCAAATGCATTGCATCGAAGCCGATGCCACAGCCGACAGCGATGAAAAAAGAGAGCCGGTGGCGCGGCGCTGGCTGCTTCAATTTCAACTGCAAGGCGACGGCTCCGGTGCTCAAGGGCAGCCACAACACAGTGCAGCGCCGGTGCCCGGCCTGACGCAGGCGATCGACAAAATTGAACGCATCTTCGGTGCGCGCGCACAACAGGTCGAGACCCGGGACGTGAAGCAGTTACGTTTGCAACTGGAGCAATTGCTGGGCAGTCGCGAGCGCTGGTCTACGCCGCTGCTGCGCCAGTTGTTTGATGCATTGCTGGCGCGCGCGCGCGGCCGGCGTCGCTCCAGCGAGCACGAGCGCGTCTGGCTGAACCTGGCCGGATACTGCCTGCGTCCGGGCTTTGGTGCGCCGCTCGACGACTGGCGCGTGGGTGAACTGTGGCCTCTGTTCGAGTCTGGCATTCAGTACGGCAACGACAGTGCGGTATGCGCCGAATGGTGGACGCTGTGGCGGCGCGTCACTGGTGGCCTTGATCGCCCGGCGCAATTGCGCCTGCTGGCTGATTTCGCCTGCAATGTGCAAGGCGGCGGTGATGCGGCGGCGACGCTGGTCAATGGCAGCTTCGACGACATGCTTCGCCTTTGTGGCGCGCTCGAACGCATCCCGTCCGACTACAAGGTCGAGATCGGCACCTGGCTGCTGGACCAGTTGCCGCAGCCCGATGGCGCGCGCGGCCAGCCACCCAGCCAGCAATCCGGCAAGCAGAGCGGCAAGCAGACTGGCAAGTCGCCGCATGACGAGCAGGGCAAGCGTGCAGTGCAGGCAGCGCGGGTGTTGTGGGCATTGGGTCGGTTAGGTGCGCGTTTGCCATTTCATGGCAATGCGGAAGATGTGGTGCCGCCCGCTGTCGCAGCCAAGTGGATAGAGACGCTGCTGGCGCTGGACTGGAAGCGGATCGATGCGGCGCCCTTTGCTTGCGCTCATATCGCGCGCATGAGCGGCGACCGTGCGCGCGACGTGGCGCCGCAATTGCGTGAACGGCTCATCGCGCGCCTGAAAGCGAGTGCGGCATCGCCGGGCTGGGTGTTGATGGTGCAGCAAGTGGTGCAACTCGATGCCGACGATGAGCGGCGCATGCTGGGCGAGGCGCTACCGCCGGGCTTGACCTTGATTATCTGAACCACGGTCGGCGCGGCCTGATGTTGTGCGTGTCAAATCCTCGATGGCGCCGCAGACCAACTGTTTCAGATGGAAAACAGTCCGCGCCATTGAGCCAGATATAACCCCGGCAAAATGACGCGCATGAGGCCGATTTTGCTCTATAAAATAACGTCAGGTTGCAGCGTTTTTGGGGCGCGCAGGAAGACATCGTCGTATGTCTTCCTGCCAGACAGATTGCAGCGGCATGGCAAAGGCCCCAAACGCCCGCTCATTGAGACACCGGTTTACATGCTTTTTGCAAGGTGCTGTGCTGGCGTGTACCAGAGCAGCAACTGCTTGCGCAACGGGTCGAAGCGCAACTGGTCGATTGCCCAGCACAGGCGGCCCAATTTTGCATTGTCGTGATGGTTGGCAAGTGCCGGGCGCGAGCGCAGCGCCGCTCAGGGCAAAGCATGGCGCCGTCGACGGTGCCATGCGGCCCGAGGTTGCGCTGGCGACCCTGTGCCAGTCGAATCGCAAGGTGTCAATGCCCAGATCCCATCCGAACATGTTCTGGTTTAGCGTGGCTGCGCCCAGCGCCAGCGTCAGCGCACCCAGTGCCCGGGCCAGTCGGTCAAAGGTCAGGCGTTCCAGCCTGATAGCGAGCACGGCCAGGCCGGCCAGCACAATCAGCCCGGCGATGGCAAGAAAAATGGCGAAATCCAGAGTGCCCGGGGCGTGCGCGCATCGACGCCAGGCGGCGCATGCCCGGCGAGGCAGTCCCACCCTATTTTTAATTGATTAATTATTTATAAAATTAATTTTTGATGTATGTCAACTGATTGATTTATATCAAATTTCACCATTTCAATGGTGCAATACTTGTTCATATGGTAAGGCTTCGCCAGCCATGTGAACGTATCGTTTGCCGGCCGGGAAATGGCTACCTTGAGCGCTTTGCTGCACTGATGATGAGGAGACCAGAATGCGTAACAGAAAGTTGGCCGGGGCAGCTTGTTGACTTGGCCCCGGCCTCCACCAAACGATAAAACCAACGGCAATGCTGGTATATAAATTGAAAAGAAAATTGATCATGAACTGCATCAAAAAATTCTTGCG
>JBLHNV010000038.1:0-13085 GCA_047623125.1 Janthinobacterium sp.
TTCAAACTGAAAGCCGGCTCGAAGTGGCCGACAATACCGGTGCCAAGGAAGTTTTGTGCATCAAGGTATTGGGTGGTTCCAAGCGCCGCTATGCAGGCATTGGTGATGTGATCAAGGTAACCGTCAAGGTTGCTGCGCCACGTGGCCGTGTCAAAAAAGGTGAAATTTATAACGCCGTGGTCGTGCGCACCGCTAAAGGTGTGCGTCGTCCAGATGGTTCTTTGGTGAAGTTCGACAGCAACGCTGCTGTTCTGCTCAACGCCAAGCTCGAACCGATCGGTACCCGTATTTTTGGACCAGTCACGCGCGAACTGCGCACTGAGAAGTTCATGAAGATCGTGTCCCTGGCACCGGAAGTCCTGTAAGGAGTCGTAATGGATAAGATTCGTAAAAACGACGAAGTCATCGTTCTGACCGGGAAAGACAAGGGCAAGCGTGGTGTGGTTCAGCAGCGTATTGATGCTGAGCACATCGTGGTTGGCGGAATCAACATCGCTAAAAAAGCGACGAAACCGAACCCGATGACTGGCGTAACTGGTGGCATCGTAGATAAAGTGATGCCGATTCACGTGTCCAATGTGGCGTTGTTTAACGCTGCGTCGGGCAAAGCAGATCGTGTAGGATTCAAAGAAGTTGACGGTAAAAAAGTCCGCGTCTTTAAATCCTCCGGCGAAGTAGTGAAGGTTTAAGAGATCATGCCCCGTCTCCAAGAATTCTATAAAGAAAAGGTCATTGCTGACCTGGTCGGCAAGTTCGGCTACAAATCGGCAATGGAAGTTCCGCGCCTGACGAAAATCACCCTGAACATGGGTCTTTCGGAAGCGATTGCGGATAAAAAGATCATTGAACATGCAGTTGGCGACCTGACCAAGATTGCCGGCCAAAAGCCAGTAGTCACCAAGGCTCGCAAGGCAATTGCAGGTTTCAAAATCCGTGAGGGTTATCCGATCGGTTGCATGGTTACGCTGCGTGGCGCTCGGATGTACGAGTTCCTGGATCGCTTCATTGCTGTGGCTCTGCCTCGCGTGCGCGATTTCCGTGGTGTGTCCGGACGTGCCTTCGATGGCCGCGGCAACTACAACATCGGCGTGAAAGAGCAGATCATCTTCCCCGAGATCGATTATGACAAGATTGACGTGCTGCGCGGTATGAATATCAGCATCACGACAACCGCCAAGACCGACGACGAAGCGAAAGCTTTGCTCGCCGCCTTTAAATTTCCGTTCAGAAACTGAGATCATGGCAAAATTATCATTGATAAACCGTGAACAGAAGCGTGCCGACCTGGTAGCGAAATTTGCTCCCAAGCGCGCTGCTTTGAAGGCCATCGTTGATGACCAGTCTAAATCTGAAGAAGAGCGCTACGAAGCGCGTCTGAAGCTGCAGGCTTTGCCTCGGAATTCGAATCCGACGCGTCAGCGCAATCGCTGCGCCATCACCGGTCGTCCACGTGGCACATTCCGTAAATTCGGTTTGGGCCGTATTAAGCTCCGTGAATTTGCCATGCGCGGCGAAATTCCCGGCATGACAAAAGCAAGCTGGTAATAGGAGAATATGCAATGAGTATGAGCGATCCTATCGCCGATATGCTGACCCGCATTCGCAACGCCCAAGGCGTTCAAAAAACGACAGTGGCCATGCCATCGTCGAAAGTCAAAATTGCGATTGCCAACGTCCTTAAGGACGAGGGTTACATTGAAGATTTCGCCGTTACCGAAGCTGGTGGCAAGGCGGAACTGAAGATCGGTTTGAAGTATTATGTTGGCCGTCCCGTCATTGAGCGCCTTGAGCGCGTATCCCGTCCAGGGTTGCGCGTCTACAAGGGCAAAGGCGAGATCCCTACTGTGATGAATGGCTTGGGTGTGGCGATCGTGTCGACTCCCCAGGGCGTCATGACAGACCGCAAAGCACGCGCAGTCGGTGTCGGCGGCGAAGTTATTTGCTACGTGGCTTAAGGAGTTATATATGTCTCGAGTCGCTAAAATGCCGATCACTGTTCCAGCTGGCGCCGAAGTCGCCATCTCTGCAACAGCGATCACTGTAAAAGGCCCATTGGGCGTGCTTTCCCAGTCCTTGAATGGTCTGGTAAAGGTTGAAAACAATGCTGGAATCCTGAGTTTCGATGTCATCGACGACAGTATCAAAGCCAATGCCATGTCCGGCACGCTGCGTGCACTGGTCAATAACATGGTCGATGGCGTTACCAAAGGTTTCCAGAAGAAGCTGACCCTGGTTGGTGTGGGCTACAAGGCGCAAGCTCAAGGCGACAAGCTGAATCTGTCGCTGGGCTTTTCGCACCCTGTGGTGCATTCGATGCCAGCTGGCGTAACCTGCGCTACTCCGACGCCGACCGAGATCCTGATCAAGGGTATCGATCGTCAACAAGTCGGCCAAGTTGCTGCCGAAGTTCGCGCTTACCGCGCTCCAGAGCCTTACAAGGGCAAGGGCGTCCGTTATGCGGACGAAGTGGTCAAGCTTAAAGAAACCAAGAAGAAGTAATGAGGGGTTGATGATGGACAAGAAAGAATCACGACTTCGCCGCGGACGTCAAACCCGCGCCAAGATCGCGGAATTGAAAGTAAATCGCTTGTCGGTGCATCGCACCAACCTGCACATTTACGCAAGCTTGATCAGCCCGGACGCGAAAATTCTGGTCTCGGCTTCGACAGCAGAAGCGGAAGTACGCGTCGAGTTGGCAGGTCAGTCTGGCAAAGGCGGCAATGCCGCTGCTGCAGCACTGGTCGGCAAACGCGTTGCTGAAAAAGCTTTGAAAGCAGGGATTACCGAAGTCGCGTTTGACCGCTCCGGTTTCCGTTACCACGGCCGTGTGAAGGCGTTGGCAGAAGCCGCGCGTGAAGCCGGTCTGAAGTTCTAAGGAAGAATCGTCATGGCAAAAATGCAAGCAAAAATGCAAAGCGACAAGCCGGATGATGGCATGCGCGAAAAAATGATCGCGATCAACCGCGTGACCAAAGTGGTCAAGGGTGGTCGTATCATGGGCTTCGCGGCGCTGACCGTGGTTGGTGATGGCGATGGCCGCATCGGCATGGGCAAGGGCAAGTCGAAAGAAGTGCCAGTGGCTGTGCAAAAAGCGATGGAAGAAGCTCGTCGCAATCTGCAAAAAGTGTCGTTGAAAAACGGTACTCTGCAGCACACGGTAACCGGTCAGCATGGTGCATCGAAAGTCATCATGAACCCGGCCAAGCCAGGTAGTGGCGTGATCGCCGGTGGCGCAATGCGCGCGATCTTTGATGTAATGGGCGTGACGGACGTGGTGGCGAAATCCACCGGGTCGTCAAATCCTTACAATCTGGTTCGCGCTACATTGAATGGCTTGTCAAAAATGAGTACTCCTTCCGAAATCGCTGCTAAACGCGGCAAATCGGTCGAAGACATTCTGGCTTAAGGCGGACAAAATGACAAACACAGTCAAAGTGCAATTGGTCAAGGGCTTGATCGGTACGCGCGAGTCGCATCGCGCTACTGTACGCGGTCTGGGTTTGCGTCGTGTAAATTCGGTTGCCGAATTGCAAGACACCCCATCCGTGCGCGGCATGATCAATAAAGTATCGTATCTCGTTAAAGTTGTCGCGTAAGCCTTCGGGCTTATTCGAACGGAGCAAAATATGGAATTGAACACTATTCAACCAGCATTCGGTGCCAAACACGCAAAACGTCGCGTGGGTCGTGGTATCGGTTCCGGTATCGGCAAGACCGCAGGTCGCGGTCACAAGGGTCAAAAATCGCGTTCGGGCGGCTTTCATAAAGTCGGTTTTGAAGGCGGTCAGATGCCTCTGCAACGCCGCCTGCCTAAGCGTGGCTTCAAATCGATGCATGCAACCTTCAAAGCTGAAGTGCGCCTGTCCGACTTGAGCAAGCTGGCAGTTGCCGAAGTCGATGTCCTGGTCCTGAAACAAGCTGGCGTCATCGGCGTATTGGCACGTGATGTTCGCGTGATCCTGTCCGGTGAAATCACAAAGGCCGTTATGTTGAAGGGCCTGAAAGTATCCGCTGGCGCGAAAGCGGCAATTGAAGCGGCCGGCGGCTCGGTAGCCTGATTTGTCGATCAATAGCCTGATCGGAGCAATAAAGGGAGCAATGCGTGGCAACTAATCCGCAACTAGGTAAAAGTGCAGCTGCCGGTTTCCCTTGGGGACGGTTATGGTTCTTGCTCGGTGCTTTGGTGGTTTATCGTGTCGGTGCGCACGTCCCGGTTCCCGGGATCGACCCGACACAATTGGCCTTGCTGTTTAAACAGAACGAAGGCGGCATCCTGGGCATGTTCAACATGTTCTCCGGTGGCGCTTTGTCCCGTTTTACAGTATTTGCGCTGGGCATCATGCCTTACATTTCGGCCTCGATCATCATGCAGTTGATGTCGGTTGTGTCGCCGCAAATGGAAGCATTGAAAAAAGAGGGCGAGTCAGGACGACGCAAGATAACGCAGTACACCCGGTATTTCACGGTGGCACTGGCAACGTTTCAAGCGTTGGGCATTGCGGTCGCTCTGGAGTCGCAAGCTGGCTTGGTATTAGATCCTGGTCTTGCATTCCGCTTCGTGACGGTCGTTACCTTGTTGACCGGAACAATGTTTTTGATGTGGTTGGGTGAGCAGATCACCGAGCGTGGTCTCGGTAATGGCATCTCGATCATCATTTTTGCCGGTATCGCAGCCGGTCTGCCAGCAGCTCTGGGTGGTTTATTCTCCCTGGTGTCGAATGGTTCGATCAGCAGCATTGCAGCGATTTTTATCGTGATTCTGGTAGCACTGGTAACGTTCTTTGTTGTTTTCGTAGAACGCGGTCAGCGCAAAATATTGGTCAACTACGCGAAACGCCAGGTCGGCAACAAGATTTATGGTGGTCAAACTAGCCACCTGCCGCTGAAGTTAAACATGGCAGGCGTTATTCCACCGATCTTTGCATCATCGATCATCTTGTTTCCGGCTACTATCGTGGACTGGTTTTCAAAGGGCGCCGATAACGCGAACCCTGCGGTGCGGTTCCTGAAAGATTTGGCGGCATCGATGGGGCCAGGTGAGCCTATCCATGCGCTGTTATATGCGGCAGCAATCGTGTTTTTCTGTTTCTTCTATACGGCGCTGGTATTTAACAGCAAAGAAACAGCGGATAACTTGAAGAAAAGCGGTGCTTTCGTTCCTGGGATTCGTCCTGGTGATCAGACAGCACGTTACATCGACAAGATCCTGACGCGTTTGACACTTGCCGGCGCGGTCTACATCACATTGGTGTGTTTGTTGCCGGAATTTATGCAAGCCCAGTGGAAAGTTCCATTTTACTTTGGTGGCACTTCTTTATTGATTATTGTGGTTGTCACCATGGATTTCATGGCTCAAGTGCAAAACTACGTGATGTCGCAGCAGTACGATTCGTTGCTGCGAAAATCAAATTTCAAGGGCGGAATTCCGACGCGATAAGCGAGGTAAACATACCGAATGGCAAAAGACGACGTCATACAGATGCAAGGCGAGATTCTTGAGAATCTCCCAAATGCAACATTTCGAGTGAAATTGGAAAACGGACACATCGTGCTCGGACATATTTCAGGTAAGATGCGGATGAACTATATTCGCATCCTCCCTGGTGATAAGGTGACAGTAGAATTGACACCTTACGATCTGAGCAGAGCACGTATCGTGTTCCGGACCAAATAGCACAGTGAATCACACTACAGAAGTGAAAGAAAGAACCTAAAAATGAAAGTTCTCGCATCAGTCAAGCGGATCTGCCGCAACTGCAAGATCATCAAGCGCAAAGGCGTAGTCCGCGTTATCTGCGTCGAGCCACGTCATAAACAGCGTCAAGGTTAATCGAGGAATAGCAAATGGCACGTATTGCAGGGGTTAATATCCCAAATCATCAGCACACTGTTATCGGCTTGACGGCCATCTACGGTGTGGGCCGCCCACGCTCACAGAAAATCTGCGCAGCCACGGGTGTTGCCACCAACAAGAAGATCAAAGATCTCGACGATAGCGAGCTGGAAAAGCTGCGCGACGAAATCGGCAAGTTCATCGTCGAAGGCGATCTGCGTCGCGAAATCTCCATGAACATCAAGCGTTTGATGGACCTGGGTTGCTATCGCGGCATGCGTCATCGCAAGGGTCTGCCTTGCCGTGGTCAGCGTACCCGCACCAATGCGCGTACCCGCAAAGGCCCACGCAAAGCAGCGCAATCGCTGAAGAAATAATTCTAGTAGCACGATGTTGGTTCGAAGGGAGTAAATATGGCTAAGTCACAAAATAACGCCGCATCAGCACGCGTGCGCAAAAAAGTAAAAAAGAACGTCGCTGAAGGCATCGCACATGTCCACGCATCGTTTAATAATACGATCATCACGATCACAGATCGTCAAGGCAATGCGCTGTCATGGGCAACGTCCGGTGGTGCAGGCTTCAAGGGTTCGCGCAAATCGACCCCGTTCGCAGCCCAAGTTGCTGCTGAAGCTGCAGGCAAGGTCGCTGTTGAATGCGGCGTCAAGAACCTGGAAGTGCGTATCAAGGGCCCTGGTCCTGGTCGCGAATCCGCGGTTCGCGCGCTGAACAATCTGGGTATCAAGATTACCGAAATCCAGGACGTGACACCGGTGCCGCACAACGGTTGCCGTCCACCAAAGCGTCGTCGCATCTAAGACTCAGTCGGCGCTCAGGTAGCCACTTAAGCGCTGATTGCTGTTGATCGACGGTGCCTGGTAAGTTAGGTGGGCAAGTTGACCGGAAACGGTTATACTGCCCGCCAGTGATTGCCTGTCGGATCGTTTCGGCGGGTTTTTCGTTTTTAGCCACCGTCTGCTTGCAAGTGAAGACAGACTAGCGCCTAACCGCCAGATGCGGCTGGGGCGTTATTAATAAAACAAAGGAAACATTGTGGCACGTTATATCGGACCTAAAGCAAAACTTTCCCGCCGTGAAGGTACGGACCTTTTCCTGAAGAGCGCACGTCGCTCGCTCGACTCGAAGTGCAAACTCGACGTCAAGCCAGGCCAGCACGGTGTCAAATCCGGTGCCCGCACTTCGGACTACGGTAATCAGTTGCGCGAAAAGCAAAAAGTAAAACGCATGTACGGCGTGCTGGAGCGTCAGTTCCGCCGCTATTTCGCTGAAGCAGACCGTCGCAAGGGCAACACCGGCGAAACGCTGTTGAAGCTGCTGGAAACGCGTCTGGACAATGTCTGCTATCGCATGGGTTTCGGTTCGACCCGCGCTGAAGCGCGTCAATTGGTCAGCCACAAGGCATTCACCGTCAACGGTATCGTCGTCAACATTGCATCGTACTCGGTCAAGACCGGCGACATCATCGCCGTGCGTGAAAAATCGAAAAAGCAAGTGCGTATTGTTGAAGCGCTGTCGCTGGCAGAACAGATCGGCATGCCGAGCTGGGTGTCGGTCGATGCCAAGAAAATGGAAGGTACTTTCAAGTCCTTGCCAGAGCGTAACGAAATCGCCATGGATGTCAACGAATCGCTGATCGTCGAATTGTATTCGCGTTAATCGTAGTCGCCGTTGCTCCCGCCCACTCCATTCGAGTGGGCGTTTTAGCTCTGCCATCAGCCTTATCGGTGTAATGAGCCGAGGGTATTGAAAAGGACACTCATGCAAAACAGTTTGTTAAAGCCACGTATCATCGACGTCGAGACGCTCGGTGCTGGTCACGCGAAGGTCGTCATGGAGCCGTTTGAACGCGGTTATGGCCACACCTTGGGTAATGCGTTGCGCCGCGTGCTGCTGTCGTCGATGGTAGGCTATGCGCCGACCGAAGTGACGATCGCCGGTGTCGTGCACGAATATTCATCACTCGATGGCGTGCAGGAAGACGTCGTCGATTTGTTGCTGAACTTGAAGGGTGTGGTTTTCAAGGTCCACAACCGCGATTCAGTCACGCTGACCCTGAAAAAGGAAGGCGAAGGCGCGATCCTGGCATCCGACATCGACCTGCCGCATGACGTCGAACTGATCAATCCTGACCACGTGATCGCTCACTTGACCGCTGGCGGCAAGCTCGACATGCAGATCAAGGTTGAAAAAGGCCGTGGCTATGTGCCTGGTAACGTGCGCCGCCTGTCGGAAGACGCGAACAAGACGATCGGCCGTATCATCCTCGATGCATCGTTCTCGCCTGTGCGCCGGGTGTCGTATTTCGTTGAGTCGGCCCGCGTCGAACAACGTACCGACCTCGACAAGCTGGTCATCAACATCGAAACCAACGGCGTCATTTCGCCGGAAGAAGCGATTCGTCAATCGGCCCGCGTGCTGGTCGATCAATTGAACGTGTTCGCTGCGCTGGAAGGTACCGAAGCGGCTGCCGAAGCGCCATCGCGTGCGCCGCTGGTTGATCCGATTCTGTTGCGTCCGGTCGATGACCTGGAATTGACGGTGCGTTCGGCAAATTGCCTGAAGGCCGAAAATATCTATTACATCGGCGACTTGATTCAGCGTTCGGAAAACGAACTGTTGAAGACCCCGAACCTGGGTCGCAAGTCGCTCAACGAGATCAAGGAAGTGCTGGCATCGCGCGGTCTGACGCTCGGCATGAAACTCGAAAACTGGCCACCGGCCGGTCTCGAAAAGTAATTGCAGTACATGTAGCTGCAACAAACTGCCCGGGGCATGGGTCCCGTGCAGGTCATCACTACCGGTCCGCGGCTCGAAGCCAAGCTTGCTTGAGTCGATCGAAGAACTGGATTAACACTCACCGAAAGGATTTACCATGCGTCACGGTCACGGCCTCCGTAAACTGAATCGTACTTCGTCACACCGTCTTGCCATGCTGCGCAACATGACTGTATCGTTGCTGCGTCACGAAGCAATCAAAACTACCCTGCCAAAAGCAAAAGAACTGCGCCGCGTTATCGAGCCGATTCTGACCATGGGTAAAACCGACACGCTGGCAAACAAGCGTCTGGCATTTGCCCGCCTGCGCGACCGCGAAATGGTGCTCAAGCTGTTCGCAGTGCTGGGACCACGCTACGCCAACCGTAACGGTGGTTATCTGCGCATCCTGAAAATGGGTTTCCGCGTCGGCGACAACGCGCCAATGGCTTACATCGAGCTGATGGACCGTCCTGAAGTTTCCGAAGTGGAAGATGCTGTCGTCGCCGAGTAATTCCGGCGCGCGCTTGTAGCAGAAGCAGAAAAAGCCAGGCTCAGCCTGGCTTTTTTCATTTGGCGCACGCTGCGCGTTCCACTTCCGCTTGGCGCAAGGGCTGCCGACGCCGAAAGGCTTCGCGGTGTACCATGCTGTTTTGCGGTCATGGTTTAAAAAGGGTTTCATGTTCATTTCATCATCGCGCACGGCCCCTGTCGCAACGTCGTTGCAGCGCCTGTTCGGACGCATGCCGGGTGCTTTTTCCATTGCGCTGGTCGCGCTTGTGCTTCTTTTTGGCGCATCGCACGCACATGCCGAGGAGGATTTTCTCGACCCTGATGTGGCTTTCAAGTTTTCTGCCGTCATGCAAGATACTTCCACCATCGCGGTCACTTACCGCATCGCCGATGGCTATTACATGTATCGGGAGCGCTTCAAGTTCACCGCGATCGGTGCCACACTGGGAACGCCAGCCATCCCGCCGGGCAAGATCAAGTTCGACGAGACGTTTCAAAAAGATGTCGAAACCTACCGCGGCGCGTTGACGATCACGATCCCGGTGCAAGCCGGCGGGCCATTCACATTGCAGGCAAGCAGTCAGGGTTGTTCCGACAAGGGTTTATGCTACGCGCCGCAAGAAGCGAGCGTGCGTCTGATCGGCACGGCGCTCGGCATGACGGTCGGCGTGGCGCCGGCTGCTGCTGCCGGGGCGAACCAGACGGGGCCCGAACTGAGCGCGATGGGCAAGATCGAAGCGGCGCTGCAAGGCGGCCAGTTGCTGGTCATTTTGCCGTTGTTCATGCTGCTCGGGCTGGGTTTGTCGCTGACACCGTGCGTGTTGCCGATGGTGCCTATCCTGTCCTTCATCATCGTCGGCGAAGGCGTCAAGGTCAGCCGCTCGCGCGCCTTCGCGTTGTCGGTCACCTATGCGCTGGGCATGGCGCTCGTGTACACGGCGCTCGGCGTGGCGGCCGGGCTGATCGGCGAAGGCCTGGCCGCGACCTTGCAAAACCCCTGGGTGCTGGGTGGCTTCGCGTTATTGCTGGCGATCTTGTCATTGTCGATGTTCGGCGTTTATGAGTTGCAGGTGCCGGCTGTGTTGCAAAACAAATTGACGAACGCGTCGAACCGGCAATCGTCTGGCAAATTGGCCGGCGTGTTTGCGATGGGGGCGATTTCGGCGCTGATCGTCGGGCCTTGCGTGGCCGCGCCGCTGGCCGGTGCCTTGCTTTACATCAGCCAGACACGCGACGTGGTGATCGGTGCCAGCGCGCTGTTCTCGATGGCGGTCGGCATGAGCGTGCCGCTACTGCTGGTCGGCTTGTCGGCGGGCACCTTGCTGCCACGCGCAGGCGCGTGGATGAATGGACTGAAACGCTTCTTCGGCGTGTTGCTGCTGGCCATGGCTTGGTGGCTGCTGTCTCCGGTGTTGCCTGGCATGGTGCCGATGCTGGGCTGGAGCGCGCTGGGCATCGGTTACGGCATGTTCCTGCTGGTGCGGCCGGGTCACTGGGGTGCGAAGGCGTCCGGGCTGGCCTTTGCGATGCTGGGCGCGGTGCAGCTGATCGGCGCGGCCAGCGGCGGGCGCGATGCGCTGGCGCCACTGGCCCATTTGCGTGGAAATCAGGTGGCGCATCTTGAATTTACCCGCGTCAAGACCGTCGCGCAACTGGAAGCGGCATTGGCGAACACGGGTGGCAAGACAGCGCTGCTCGATTTTTACGCGGACTGGTGTGTTTCGTGCATAGAGATGGAAAAGCTGACTTTCGTCGATCCGCAGGTACGCGCAGTGATGTCCAACTCGGTATTGCTGCAAGTCGATGTCACGGCCAACGATGCGCACGACAAGGCGATGCTCAGGCGCTTCAATTTGTTCGGCCCGCCAGCTATCATCATGTTCGATGGCCAGGGCCGCGAGATTGACGATGCACGGGTCATCGGCTACCAGAATGCCGAAAAATTCCTGACTTCGCTGGGTCGGCTGGGCCAATGATCAAGCAGACTCAGGACATGAGTGCCGGCATCGGATCAACAGACGTCATCAAATCACGTCATTGAGTCACGCAACCAAGCCACGCAACCAAGCCACGCAACCAAGCCAGCTAATGCATCATGTGGCCGTGGCGCGGACCATGTTCGCCACCCGGCATATTGTCATTGAACACTTTTTGCTGCTCCGGCGTGAGCACTGAGTAACAGGTTTTCAGCGCGGCCAGGCCGGTTTCCCGGGCGTTGATGTGTTCCTGCTCCCTGGCGATCCATGTTTCGAGGCGCTCGGGTGCCGACATCTTGCCAAACGTGCTCCGGTCGATTCCGGCCCCGCCCGGGTCATGTTCTTCTTGCGCCAGCGCCGTGCTGGCCAGGCCTGCGCCCAAGCCCAGTACGGTCAATCCGAGCAAGAAGCGTTTGCCGATGGTGTGGTTGGTGCTCATGTGAAGTCCTTTTTGATGGCGTGGATGCAAATCGCCTTGCAGTGCGATTCATGTTGCGCCGTCGATGTGTCTGGCAGGTGTCGCAAGCGCGCAGTTTTGTATCAAGTTGTTTCCACCGGTGATGTATATACAAGACGATACAATCGGGCTGTTCATGGGCCCATTAACTGGCGATAATCGACTGCATGGACTCAAACCACACCATTTTGATCGTCGACGACGACCGCGATATCCGCACGCTGCTGGCGGATTACCTGGAAACCAACGGTTACCGCGCACTGGCGGTGCCCGATGGCACGGCGATGTGGAAAGTGCTGGGCGAAGAACGGCTTGACCTGGTCGTGCTCGACCTGAACTTGCCGGGCGACGATGGCTTGATTCTGTGCCGCAAGTTGCGCGCCGACTCGGATGTGCCGGTCATCATGCTGACGGCACGCAACGAGCCGCTGGACCGCATCCTCGGGCTGGAAATGGGGGCTGACGATTACCTGCCCAAGCCGTTCGAGCCGCGCGAATTGCTGGCGCGCATACGCAGCGTGCTGCGCCGCAGCCATGCGATGCCGTCCAACGTGCAAGCCGACAAGGTGCAAAAGATCCATTTCTCGGGCTGGACGCTGGATCTGGCCGCGCGCCATTTGCTCAATCCGGAGGGCATTGTGATCATGCTGTCGGGCGCTGAATTCCGGCTGTTGCGGGTCTTCCTTGAGCGCCCGAACCGAATCTTGAACCGGGACCAATTGCTGAACCTGACGCAAGGACGCGATGCCGATCCGTTCGACCGCTCGGTCGACATTCAGATCAGCCGTCTGCGCCAGAAACTCGGCGAAGATGCGCGGCTGCCGCAAATCATCAAGACAGTGCGCAATGGCGGTTACGTGCTGGCCGGCCAGGTCGCTGCAGAGCCGGCTGCGTGAAAGCATTTTTTGCGTCGATGGCAGGACGCGTATTCATCGTGCTGTTGCTCGGCATGGTAGCGTCAGCGGCGCTGACCCAATGGCTGGCGGTTGCCGAGCAGCAACGCGCGCTGGCCGAATTTCGCGATTTTCATGTGCTCGAGCGGGCCGAGCAATTGATCATGACGGCCGATCTGGTGCCTGCCGGATCGCGCGTCGCTTACTTGAAAGTGGCCAACCGGACCGGCGTGCGGATGGAGCTGGCCGATGGCGCGCTGCCATCGGATGCGCCAGCGACCGACATGTCGCGGGCACTGGTGGCGCGGCTCGGTCCGCAATTTCATGTGTTTGCGCTCGATGTGCCGCCCGCAGCCTGTGCCCAGAGCACATGGAAAGGCGCTTGTGCAAGCATGCTGGTGCAGATGCGCGACGGTCACATGCTGCAATTATCGCTGCTGCCGCCGCGCTCACCGCCGCCGGACAACCAGCGCAATCTGAGCAAGATATTGATCGGCTTCGTGATCAGCATCGCACTGCTGGCTTACCTGGTGACGCGGATGACGATGCTGCCGCTGAAAAAGATGGCGCAAGCGGCGACCGACCTGGGTAACGACATCAATCATTCGCCTTTGCAATTGAGCGGAGCCAGCGAAATT
>JBLHNV010000039.1:0-13030 GCA_047623125.1 Janthinobacterium sp.
TCCTGATACATGACCATCGTCTTTTCCAGATTGATGATGTGGATCTTGTTGCGGTGACCGAAGATGAACGGCGCCATTTTTGGATTCCAAAAACGGGTTTGGTGACCGAAATGGACACCGGCTTCCAGCATTTCACGCATTGTTACGGACATAATTAACTCCAGGGTTGGGTCTGGAATCCGATCAGTCACCAAAAGGCACCCTTTTCGACCGGATTCGCGATTTTATTACATATGATTTGACTTTACTGCCAGCCTTGCCAATGCTGCACCAGTAGCACACCGGAAACCATTAACATGGTGACCAACTCGCTACAAAATCCACCAGCAGCACTTTCTTGCTCTTGCTGCGCTTGCTTGTTGCTGCTCTTTCTACGCACCTGCTTGAAACCTAATCCAAGCAGCCCGAAATTATACATCAAAACAGACATTCATGACAAGACACTCAAAGCAAGTACGTCAGCAAAAACGCCATCGGCGCATCGGCGGCTGGTCGTTTATAATTTCGTCATAGTCACAAGGTAGTCCATACTTGCGCGACCTTGCGTTTTTACCGTTTTTTGCTGATTGCGATACCTTATGTCCTCTATTGATATCAAAACCCCTGCCGACATCATCGGCATGCGCGTTGCCGGCCGCCTTGGCGCGGAAGTGCTCGACTACATCACGCCCTTCGTTCAGGCAGGCGTGACGACCGGTGAGATCGACCGTCTGTGCCACGAATACATGAGCAATGTACAAGATACAATACCGGCCCCGCTCAATTATTGCCCACCCGGCTACACGCCCTACCCGAAGGCGATCTGCACCTCGGTCAATGATGTCATTTGTCACGGCATTCCCGGCGACAAGGTATTGAAAAGCGGCGATTCGGTCAATCTCGACATCACTGTCATCAAGAATGGTTATCACGGCGATACCAGCCGCATGTTCCTGATCGGCGAACCGTCGATCCTGACCCGCCGCCTGGCCGAAACCACCTATGAGTGCATGTGGCTGGGCATCGCCAAGATCAAGCCGGGCGCACATCTGGGCGACATCGGCCACGTGATCCAGCAACACGCAGAAAAAGCGGGCTACAGCATCGTGCGCGAATTCTGCGGCCACGGCATCGGCAAGGTATTTCACGAAGAGCCGCAAGTGCTGCACTACGGCCGGCCGGGCACGCTGGAACGCCTCGAAGCTGGCATGATCTTTACGGTAGAGCCGATGCTGAACGCCGGGCGGCGCGAAATTCGCGCGATGGGCGACGGCTGGACCATCAAAACCAAAGACCGCAGCCTGTCGGCGCAGTGGGAACACACGGTCCTGGTCACCGAGACCGGCTATGAAGTGCTGACGGTATCGGCAAAGATGCCGCTGCCGCCGCCGTTCATCGTGGCATCGTCTTGCGCCATCGTGGCTTGACCGACGATGCACGATGACGCTGAAAAGCAGCAATCACGGCAGCAATTGAAGCAAAGGTTGAAGGATGACCGCCAGCGTGTGGTGGCGGCATTCCAGACCGATGAAAAGCCTGAAAAACTGTTGCGCGCCTTGCGCGCCAGCGTCGATGCGGTGCTCAGCACCGCATGGCAAGCGTCGGGGCTGCCGCAAGACTATGCGCTGGTCGGCGTCGGCGGCTATGGCCGCGGCGAACTGTTCCCATATTCTGATGTCGACTTGCTGATCTTGCTGTCGGGCAAGCCCGATGCCGAGACCACCGAAAAGCTGGAACAACTGGTCCAGCTGTGGTGGGATCTGGGTCTGGAAATCGGCCACAGCATTCGCACCATCGACGAATGCGAAAGCGAATCGAAGGCCGACATCACCGTGCAAACGAGCTTACTGGAAGCACGGCTGGTGTGCGGCAATGAGGCACTGTTTGCCGAACTGCAACAGCGCTATCTGGCCGCGCTCGACCCGCATGCATTCTTTCAGGCCAAGACGGCCGAGTTGCGCCAGCGCCATGCCAAATACGACGACACCGCATTCAGCCTGGAACCCAATTGCAAGGAAAGCCCCGGCGGCTTGCGCGATCTGCAAGTGATCCTGTGGGTCGCCAAGGCGGCCGGTCTGGGCAATTCCTGGTCGGAACTGGCGCTGCGCGGACTGATCACGTCCACCGAAGCGCGCCAGTTGATGGAAAAGGAGCGCGCCTTCAAGGATATCCGGGTGCGCCTGCACCTGCATGCCGGCCGGCGCGAAGACCGTCTGGTGTTCGACGTCCAGACCGCGCTGGCCGAATCGATCGGCTTGCGCACCACCGGCGAAGGCGTACACATGCGGCGCGCCAGCGAATACCTGATGCAGCGCTATTACCGCGCCGCCAAGGTGGTGACCCAGCTCAACACGATCCTGCTGCAAAACATCGAAGCACAGCTGTTTCCGCAACAAAGCGTCGCGCGCGCGATCAATGCGCGCTTCAATGAGGTGAACCGTCTGATCGATATCAGCGCCGACGACACGTTTGAAAAAAACCCGTCGGCGATGCTGGAAATTTTCGTGCTGATGACCGAGCACCCATCGCTGCGCGGCATGACGGCGCGCGCCACGCGAGCCTTGTGGCACGATCGATTCAAGATCGATGCCACGTTTCGCCAGTCGCCAAGTAACCGTGCGCTGTTTCTGCGCATCCTGCAAGCGCCGGTCGGCATCGTTCACGCGCTGCGCCGCATGCATGCGCTGGGTGTGCTGGGACGCTATCTGCCAAACTTCCGGCGCATCGTCGGCCAGATGCAGCACGACCTGTTCCACGTCTACACGGTGGACGAGCACATCCTGATGGTAGTGCGTAACATGCGCCGCTTCACGATGCCCGAATGGGCCCATGAATACCCGCTTTGCAGCCAGTTGATGGCCAATTTTTCGCAACCGTGGCTGCTGTATGTGGGCGCGCTGTTCCATGACATCGCCAAGGGTCGCGGTGGTGATCATTCGCAACTGGGCAAGGTCGACGCCGCCCATTTCTGCGTCGATCACGGCATCGGCGCAGCCGAAACCGAACTCGTCGTCTTCCTCGTCGAAAGCCACCTGACGATGTCGCACGTGGCGCAAAAGCAGGATTTGTCGGACCCGGACGTAATTAACGCCTTCGCCGCGCTGGTCAAGGATGAGCACCACCTGACGGCGCTGTACCTGCTGACGGTAGCGGACATCCGCGGCACCAGTCCGAAGGTATGGAATGCGTGGAAGGGCAAGCTGCTCGAAGATCTGTACCGCATCACGCTGCGCGTGCTGGGCGGCGAAGCGGTATCGACCGACCGCGAATTGAAAAATCGCCAGCAAGAAGCACTGGCGACACTGCGCCTGTTCGGCTTGCCGGTCGACGCCCATCAGGCGTTGTGGCAAAAACTCGACATGGCTTACTTTTTGCGCCACGATGCCTCCGACATCGCCTGGCAAACGCGCGCGCTGTACGACCGCATCGACAGCGCCACGGCAATCGTCAAATGCCGGCTGGCGCCGATCGGCGAAGGCTTGCAAGTGGCCGTCTATTGTCCCGACCAGATGGACTTGTTTGCGCGCATTTGCAGCTATTTCGAACGCAAGAATTTCAGCATCCTCGATGCCAAAATTCATACCACCAAGCACGGTTATGCGCTCGACACCTTCCTCGTCACCGAACAGACCTTTGCCAAGAGTTACCGCGACATCTTCAGCCTGGTCGAACACGAACTGGCCGAACTGCTGAACACGCAAGCACCATTGCCGGTGCCGAGCAAGGGCCGCTTGTCGCGTCTGTCGCGCACCTTTCCGATTCAACCCACGGTCGACTTGCGACCCGACGAGCGCGGCCAGTATTATTTGCTGGCCGTGGTGGCCAACGACCGCCCTGGCTTGCTGTATGCGATCGCCAACGTGCTCACCAAATACAAGGTCGGCTTGCATACGGCCAAGATCATGACGCTGGGCGAACGAGTCGAGGACGTGTTCCTGATCAGCGGCACCGTGCTCAATAACGCGCGCAACCAGATTTTGCTCGAAACCGATTTACTCGCTGCACTTCAGGTCTAGGCTTGAAGTTCGGCGCCACCATTAGAATGACCTCATGACCGAAGAATTGTTACGATTATCAAAACGCATGTCCGAACTGGGACTGTGCTCGCGCCGCGAAGCGGACGAATGGATTGCCCGCGGCTGGGTCCGGGTCGATGGCCAAGTGATCTCCGAACTGGGCAGCAAAGTCACGCCAAGCCAGCGCGTGACAGTGGAGCGCCAGGCTGCCGCCGAGCAGTCGAAGCGGGTCACGGTATTGATCAACAAGCCGATGGGCTATGTCAGCGGCCAGGCCGAGGATGGATATACGCCGGCGATTGCGCTGATCAAGGCCGATACGCGCTGGGCCGAGGATACGCTGGCGGAACAATTCCACCCGACCCAATTGCGCAGTCTGGTCGCGGCCGGTCGCCTCGACATCGATTCAGTCGGTTTGCTGGTGCTGACCCAGGATGGCCGGGTCGCCAAGCAATTGATCGGACAAGATAGCGAAATTGAAAAGGAATATCTGGTCCGGGTCCAATATTCAAAGCCGGGCCGCTTGCCCGATGCCGACTTAAAACGCTTGTGCCACGGCCTGTGGCTGGACGGCAAGCCACTGCTGCCGGCACGAGTACGCTGGCAAAATGACGACCAGCTGTGCTTCGTCTTGCGCGAAGGCAAGAAACGTCAGATCCGGCGCATGTGCGAAGCGGTCGGGCTGACGGTCGTCGGACTGAAGCGGGTACGCATCGGTCGCATCTTGCTGGGCAACTTGCCCACCGGACAATGGCGCTATTTGCGTCCCGACGAACAATTCTGACGGCGTGGGCCACTGCGCCCGCTATTTAATCGTCGTCGTTCGGATCGAGGTCGGGGAACATCACGTCGGTGAAGCCGAAGGTGGAAAGATCCTTGATGCGCATCGGGTACAAGATGCCATGCAAATGATCGACTTCGTGCTGCACGACGCGCGCATGAAAGCCATCGACATCGCGGCTGATGGCGTGACCGAACTGATCGACGCCTTCGTAATGCAGGCTGGTCCAGCGCGGCACGCTGCCGCGCAGCCCCGGCACCGACAAGCACCCCTCAAAGCCTTCTTCCTGGTCTTGCGACAAGGGGCTCAGCACCGGATTGAGCAGCACCGTCTCGGGCACCACCGGCGCATCCGGATAACGGCTGTTCTGTTTGAAGCCATAGATCACCAGTTGCAGATCGACGCCGATCTGCGGCGCCGCCAACCCCGCGCCATTGGCCGCATGCATCGTGTCGAACATGTCGACGATCAGACTGTCCAATTCGCGCGTACCAAAATGCAGCACCGGCTTGGCTACCCGCAGCAAGCGTGGATCGCCCATTCTAAGAATTTCCCTGACTGCCATTCAGACTCCCGGTTTGGTGATGATTGTTTGATGATGATGCTCGCACGATTGCGGCAACCTGATCTTCATTCGCTGGCGTCGTTCCGGCTGTCGGCCAGCAGCGCCAGCAAGGCAGCTTCATCGAGCAGCGCAATGCCCAGTTCCTGCGCCTTTTGCAGCTTGCTGCCGGCGTCAGCACCGGCGACGACGTAACCGGTTTTTTTCGACACCGAATTGACCACCTTGGCGCCCGCCGCTTCGATCAATGCGGCCGCCTCAAGGCGGCTCAGATTGGGCAAGCTGCCAGTGAGCACAAATGTCTTGCCAGCGAGCGCACCGGCCGCAGCCACTTGCGCCGTCTCGGGCCAGTGCAAGCCGCAATCGCGCAGCGCTTGCAGCAACGCCGCATTGCCTTGGTCCAGCATGAATTCAACGATGGCGCGCGCGACCACGGGACCGACATCGGCCACTTCCAGCAGCGCAGCAGCATCGCCTTCGGTCGCGCCCTGCTGCAGTGCAGTCAGGCTGCCAAAATGGCGCGCCAGCGCCTTCGCCGTCGATTCGCCGACGTGGCGTATGCCCAGCGCATAGATGAAGCGCGCCAGTGTCGTGGACTTTGACTTTTCCAGCGCATCGAGCACATTCTGTGCCGATTTGACGCCCATCCGGTCAAGGCCGGAGAGCGTATCGGGATCGAGCCGGTATAAATCGGCAGCGGTCTTGATCAGATCCTTGTCGACCAGTTGTTCGATCAACTGGTCGCCCAATCCTTCGACATCGAGCGCGCGGCGCGACACGAAATGCATCAGGCCGCCCTTCTTTTGCGCCGCGCAATGGGTCCAGCCACCCGAGCAGCGCGCAATCACTTCATCTTCGCCCTTGACAATCGCCGAGCCACACACAGGACACGCGAGCGGCATGACGAATTGGCGCGCGTCAAGCGGGCGCAGTTCGGCAACGAAAGCGACCACTTCAGGGATCACATCGCCGGCGCGGCGCACGATCACGGTGTCGCCAATGCGGATATCCTTGCGCCGCACTTCATCTTCATTGTGCAGCGTCGCATTGGTGACAGTGACGCCGCCGACTGACACCGGTGCCAGCCGCGCCACCGGCGTAATGGCCCCGGTGCGACCGACCTGAACTTCAATTTCCTGCACCCGGGTCAGCGCTTCTTCGGCCGGGAACTTGTGCGCCAGAGCGTAACGCGGCGCGCGCGCGACAAAGCCGAGTTGCTGCTGCGCTGCCAGCAAATTGACCTTGTAGACGACACCGTCGATTTCATACGGCAAGTCGGCGCGGCGCCTTGCCATGTCGGCGAAATACGCCAGCAAGCCGGCAGCGCCTTGCACCACGGCGCGCTCTTTCGATACCGGCACGCCCAGATCGACATACCAGTCGAGCAGCGCCGAGTGCGATGGCGGCATCGCCGCCCCGAGCAGGGAACCGATGCCATAGGCAAAGAAACTCAAGCTGCGACGCGCCGTGATGCGCGAATCGAGCTGACGCAAGCTGCCCGCGGCCGCATTGCGCGGATTGGCAAATTCCTTCAAACCGGCCGCACGCTGGCGTTCGTTGAGGCTGGCAAAGTCGCGTTTCCGCATCAGCACCTCGCCGCGCACGTCCAGCACAGCGGGAAAATGGCTGCCCGTCAGGCGCAGCGGAATGCAGCGCACGGTGCGGATATTGGCCGTCACATCTTCGCCAGTTGCGCCGTCGCCACGCGTGGCCGCTTGCACGAACCAGCCATTTTCATAGCGCAGATTGATCGCCAGGCCATCGAATTTCAGCTCGGCGGCGTATTCAACCAAAACGTGATCCGACTGAGTTGCGCCATCTGGCTGGCTGCGCTGCAAAGCTTTGCTGACCTGGCGCTCGAAGGCGGTCACGTCGTCGTCGGAAAAACCGTTGTTGAGCGACAACATCGGTACGCTGTGCGTGACCTGGTCAAATTGCGGCAGCGGCGCCGCGCCCACCCGCTGGGTCGGCGTGTCGGCAGCGATCAATTCCGGGTGCAGCGCTTCTAGCTCTTGTAACTGGGCAAACAAGCGATCGTATTGGGCATCCGGGATCAATGGCGCATCGAGCACGTGATAAGCGCGGTTGTACCGGTTCAGTTCGGCGACCAGAGTGGCAATGCGGGCACCCATGCCGGCATCGATATCGGCGCTGGCGTCAAGACGACCAGCAATGGTGGCACCATCGGTATCAGTCATGGTTTCAGCTGAACAGACGCAGCGCACGGTTGGAACCGGCTGCGATATCGGCCGCGTCCATCTCGGCATAAAAATCGCGTACCTGGCCGGCGATCTCGAGCAGGGCCGCATCCGACAAGAGTTCATTGCCATCATCGACGATGCTGGCATCAAGGCGCGCCATCAGCACCTTCGCGCAAGCGACCATTGCACCAAACCCATCGCGCGCCGGGGCCACGCACGGCACGTCGAGCAACAAGGTCAGGAGCAATGTGGTTTCTTCGCCCAGCGTGGCATTGGTCGACAGCGAAAACAAGATGGAACCGTCGCCATCGGGCATCACGAAGCGGCCATCCGGACGCAGGTCGAAACCTTGGCGTTCCAGCGCACCGAGCAACGTCGTGATGGCCCATGGCGCGCCATTGCTGTGCAAGTTGACGCCCAGCTGCGCATCGTGACCGGCCACGAAGCGATGCAGGTTGCGCGCTTCCGCCATCACTTCGATCATGTCGGGAATCTCGGGTTCGGCGCCGATGTCATCGGCCACGATGCGCAAGCGCGTCACCAGTTCCGAGTATTCGAGTTCATTGAGCGCGGTGCTGCGGCTGGCCAGCTGAATGCCGCCTTGCAGCTTGGTATACACGCCGCCATGCACGATCGGCTCCCAATCACCATTCACGTGCAATCCGATGTAGTGGACCGGCTTGTTGCCGACCAGGCGCAAGGTGTGCAATACCGGCAAGATCTTGTCGCCGCGCACCGGCGCGTCCAGCGCCAGCGGCAGCAGGCAATCGATCAATGGATCGACCAGACTGTTGGCCAGTTCGACCGCCGCGCTCACGCCCTGTGCCGCTTGTGCATCGGCCTCTGCGGCAGATCCGGATCCGGGCGCAGCGTCAAAGCTCGGCTCGTGGCGCGCGTCATCGTGTTGATCAGGCCGGGCCTTGTCATCGGACTTGCTGCCCGGCCGGGCCGTGAGCGTGGGTTCTTGCTGGCGGTCCGGCTCGAGCCCGGGCTCAAGATCGTCGGGGCGCATCAGGACGTCGTCGTGATCGCTGGCGAAAGCGCGCTGAACACTCTTCCTGGCCTTGCTCTCTTGCCATTTGTTGTAAGAAAAAACGCCGACGATGAACACGCCGCCACCTAATATCAAACTCAGTTGTAGGTCTGTCATGCTACTTGGGCCTCGGAAGCAAAATTTGCAGCGGATTCGAGCTCCACTGCCACAATGCGCGATACACCTTGTTCCTGCATCGTCACACCGATCAATTGATTGGCCATTTCCATCGCAATCTTGTTGTGCGAAATGAAAAGGAATTGGGTTTGCTCGGACATCCGTTTCACCATTTTGCAAAAGCGCTCGGTGTTAGCATCATCGAGCGGCGCATCGACTTCGTCGAGCAGGCAAAAAGGCGCCGGATTCAGGCGAAACATCGAGAATACCAGAGCGGTCGCCGTCAGCGCTTTTTCGCCGCCCGACAGCAGATGGATGGTGGCGTTTTTCTTGCCGGGCGGCTGTGCCATGACTTGCACGCCGGAATCGAGAATTTCGTCGCCGGTCATCGTTAATCTGGCCTGGCCACCGCCAAACAGAATCGGAAACAGTTCTGAAAAATGGTGATTGACCTGATCGAACGTATCTTGCAGCAACTCGCGGGTTTCCTTGTCGATCTTGCGGATCGCGTCTTCCAGCGTATTGATGGCTTCGGTCAAGTCGGCATTTTGCGCATCGAGGAAATTTTTTCGCTCCGACGCTTGCGCCAATTCATCGAGCGCCGCCAGATTCACCGCGCCAAGGCCAGCGAGCGCATTGGAAAGGCGTGTCACTTCGCCTTGCAGATAAGATGGCCGCAAGTCGGGATGCAGCTTTTGCGCCAGCGCCGTCTGGTCTGCGCCAGCGTCTTGCAATTGCTGTTCGAATTGCTCCATGCTCAGGCGCGCGGCTTGTTCTTTCAGCTGCATGTCCATGATCCGATCGCGCTGCGGCTGCAAGCTGCGCTCGGTCTGCGTGCGGCCCTCTTCCAGCGCATGCAATTGCTGCGTGATCTGGTCGAGCTCATGACGGGCATCCGACAGCACGCGCTCGCCGCTGCTGCGGCGCTCCAGCAATGCTTGCAAGCCATCATCGGCGGCGCCACTGTCCAGCGTTTCCTGCTCTTGCTGGCCAGCTTGCAAACTGACCTCCAGTTGCGCCGCCTGGGTGCTGGCAGTGACGATGTTGCGCCGCAATTCCTCGATCTTGCTGCGCTGCGCCTTGTCCGCATACTGGGCGTCCTGGGCAGCCCTTTCGAGTTCACGCAATCGGTTGCGCGCATCAGCGAGCAACTGTTCCTGGCGCAAGAAGTCGACCTGACCATCTTCATGATCGCACTGCAGCGTGGCCAGTTCGGCATCGCGCTGCTCAAACTTTTCTTCCGACGCCATCCGCGCTTGCGTCTGCTCCGCTTCCTGCGCCGCAATTTCACCCAGGTCGGCGCCTATTTGCAAGCTGCGCTGATCCAGGCGCGATGCCGCCTCGGACAGTTTGACGACATCGATTTGCAATCCATGCACCACTTGCGTCAAGCTGGTGCAGCGCGGGCGCAAGTGCGTCAGCTGACGCGTCAAACCGGCGCATGCCGATTCGGCGCGCGCGGCGCGCGCCAGCGCCGCATCGGCCAGCAATTGCTGCGCGCGCAATTGCTTGTCGATGTTGTCGATTTCCTGCTGGCGCGCCAGCATGCCGTCCTGCTCTGCATCAGCGGCGTAAAAGCGCACACACGATGGCGTGATCACATGTCCTTCGCGCGTGACAAAACAGGCGCCCGGCGGTAGTTTCTGGCGTTCCCTGAGCGCATCAAGAGCATCGTGCGCCACGAAGACATTGTGCAGCCAGTCCTGCAGCACGGCGCGGATGCCCGGATCGTTCAATTTCAGCAAGTCGATGAAAGCAGGCATGCCTGCGCACTCGCTGGCGGCAGCGTGACTGGCGCCGCCAGCGCCCGGGCCAGCGAGAGGCGCAAACAGCGTCAGTTTGCCGGGCGGCGCGTCGTTGAAAAAAGCCCGGACCCAGTCCAGCGTGGACACTTGCAGCGCTGCCGTACGCTCGCGCAGCACCGATTCCAGTGCCGCTTCCCAGCCCGCTTCGATCTGCAGTTTTTGCCACATGCGCGGCAATGTATCGAGTTCATGGCGCTGCAGCCATGGCTGCACCTTGCCTTCGGTCTGGACCCGCTCTTGCAATTGTTTCAGTGCATTCAGGCGCGCGTCCAACTTGGCCCGGTCGCTTGATTCCATATTGACCTGGGCCTGAGCCGCGCTGCGCTCCTGCTCCAGTTGCGGCTGCTGTTCCAGCGCCTCTTCCAGCTGCATGCCGGCCTCTTCCAGCGCCTGCTGCTTTTCTTCCAATTGCAGCGTCAAATTGGCCAGATGGTCCTGATCGATAACCGTCAAACCGTTTTTTTCCTGCTGCAAGCGCTCACGCCGCAAGACCAGACTGGCCAGGATACCCGATGCATTGCGCTGCTGCGCCGACTCCAGTTCAAGCTGCTGCTGCGCCTGCATGATCCATGCGCGCGACTCGCTATTCTTGTGCTGCGCGTCGCGCCACCCGGCTTCCAGCGCGGGCAATTGCTCATGCTGCTGCTCGGCCTGGATCTGGGCCTGTTCGCCGCGCTCGGCCAATTCTTCGAGCAGCAATTGCGCTTCCTCGACTTGCTCTTCATATTGCTGCGTCTGGAGCTGCCACTGGTCGCGCTGCGCGCTCAACGCCGCCAGTTGCGCCTGCAGGCGCGTGCGCGATTCCAGTACGAACTTGATGCGCGCTTCAAGGCTGCCGATCTCGGCATTGGTCTGATACAGATTGCCCTGAGCCTGATGCAACCGGTCGCCAACCGAAAAATGGGCCTGGCGCATCTGTTCGAGCGACAACTCGACATGGCGCAGCGCCGCTGTTTGCTGCTCCAGATCCGTTTGCGCCTGTGCAACGTCGCGAAAATAGCGACTTTGCTCGCTCTGCGCATCGTTCTTGCGCAGCAGCCACAGCAATTTCTGCTTTTCTTCCTGATCCGATTGCAGCGTATGGAAACGTTGCGCTACCACGGCTTGCGCTTCCAGTCGCTCCAGGTTCGCATTCAATTCGCGCAAGATATCGTCGAGGCGCAACAAATTCTCGCGCGTGCCCTGAAGCCGGTTCTCTGTCTCGCGCCGGCGTTCTTTGTATTTTGACACGCCGGCCGCTTCTTCGAGAAAGACCCGCAATTCCTCGGGCCGCGATTCGATGATGCGCGAAATCATGCCTTGACCGATGATCGCGTAGGCGCGCGGCCCCAGCCCGGTGCCCAGGAAAATATCCTGGATATCGCGCCGCCGCACCGGCTGGCCATTGATGTAATAAGTGGACGTGCCATCGCGCGTGAGCGTGCGCTTGACGGCGATTTCCGCATATTGGCCCCACTGGCCAGCGGCCTTGCCGTCGTTATTGTCGAACAGCAGCTCTACCGATGCACGCCCGGCCGGTTTGCGGTGGGTCGAACCGTTGAAAATGACGTCTTGCATCGATTCGCCACGCAATTCCGACGCTTTTGACTCGCCCAGCACCCAGCGCACGGCATCGATGATGTTCGATTTTCCGCAACCATTGGGACCGACGACGCCGACCAGCTGGCCCGGCACCTGAAAATTGGTAGGGTCGACAAAAGACTTGAATCCCGACAATTTGATGGAAGATAGACGCACGTTTTGAATTGTTCTTTTGCCGCACTGGCGTTAGAGAAATTGTTGCAGCATGACGGAAGGCGGAAAAACCAGATTCAAACCCACACTGCGCCTATGAAGAGTGCTCGATGAAGCGCCCTCAATGATACCATTTTATGGTCGGATTTTCGACTCTTGATAGGACAACCCTGCGCACCAGCGCACCTTGATGGCAACTGCATTATTTTTCCCATATGTAACACTCGATACCGTCACTGGCATTAAATATATGTCACCCGCTTGCCTTTGGGCAGCGTGAAATCGGCGATGCCATCGATCAGTCCGACCTGCAGCGCGTCCTTGGCAGTCAGGTGCAAGTCAGAGCACGCATGAACCTTCCAGTGCTTTACCTTCAGACGAAGATGACGCTTCATGATTTGCTCGGTCCTCATGTCATCGGCGCGCAAGCCATCGACAATCACTTGCAGCGCATCAGGCCCCATCTCGGACGAGGCCGAGGCCTGCGACTTGTGGATCATGAAACGGGCAGTGTCGCTGGCATGGCGCCGCGTTCCGGACAAAAACAACGTGACGGCGATCGATGCCACGGCGCCTGCGTTATACATGACAATGTCGAACGGCAATTTTTTCAGAAAGTTATACAGGCAAATCCCGTCGCTGACATAACCGCCATTGGACTGCAGCAGTATGTGAGCCGTCGTCAGCGCGGTCGTGGTCAGCGCCTGTTGCGTCAGGTCGTCGGCGGCGGCAAAGACACGCCTGACCATGTCACTGTTGACGTCGCCCGACAGCAGAAAATAAACATCGTTAACCGGATTAT